>JAYUVI010000195.1:0-2294 GCA_043754135.1 Bdellovibrionales bacterium
ACCAGGGGCTCAATTGTGACTTGGGCTTTTTCGTAAATGCGCTTGATGCCTAAAGGGCCCAAGAGATCATCCCAATGTTCAGCCCATTTTTTTTGATCCTCTGAAAGATAAGCACGTGCGTGACTTTGGAGTTCAAAACCGGGCTCGGGCAAACTTTTCTTGGCTACTAATTCGCGCAGCCACACCAGTGCAGGTTCAATAACATCGGCGTCGACCCGTGCCTGCATTTGAAAAGTAGAATCAAATTCACGAGCCAGTTGGTGAATTTCTTGCCAGTCGCTTAAGCGATAGAGTTGCCCTTGTATAGCGACTTGACCATTTTCGAGAACGGCTTCAAGACCCAAATAGTTTTTCAACAGGTTTTGCAGCGCTTTTAAAAATGCAATTTGGTTTTTTTGAACAACGTAAACCTGAAAAACTCGCGTGCCTAAACTCAGTTTCAATTCTCCCACAGCCAAACCGATAAGCCGCAAACGTGAACCCAAATTTTCGATTTGCAAAATGCGCGGCCCTTTGATTTTAACAGTTGCGCCATCCGTGACCGCAAGTTCTTGACGGCCGCCAATGGTGAGATAAATCACGCGGCCTTCGTCGCGAATCGGGTTTTCAGCCCAGCTCATCACTCCACACCACGAGAGTTGTAGTGAAACGAGCACGGTGGTTAAAAAAAATCTATTTTTCATATCAACCTCAGTTTTGTTGTGATGTTAACTGCCGCCAACACCAGCAAAACTGAGCCATCTACGAGAATCAAAAAAAGGGGAGGAGGCCTCGGCCTATTCGCCGAGGCGTCGGCTCTGACCGGCGGACGAGGTGAGAATGCAAAGCAACACCGGCGCCGGTGTTCACAAAGTCAGCGATCACGTGAATTTGCGTCGACTTTTAATCATTTGGCTTTGGGCAGCTTTGACTCTTTTAGGAAAGTCTTGCGATTTCACCGAGGCGTTGCAATGGCGCTGTCGTGCCTTTGTTGCTGTTGAATCCACCCAAGTACTTAATCGCGAGGGCGCGATGGAGCATCGATAGCGCACATCACTTTATTTTTGACTTATACATTTTTTGTGCCCACCATTTATGTTGTTTCAACAAATTTTAGGAGACTAGATTTATGAGATACTATTTCTTGTTTATAAGTTTTTTATTTTTTCAACCCCATGTCATGGCCTCGAACAATAGCGAAACCTGCGAGGCTATAGTATCTCGTTACTTAACAAACTGGAGTGTGAACCAAGAAATGTGGCAAAATAGGCCCCCGCGAAAAGGGTTTAAAATTAAAGTAGCACCAACACCTCAATTAGGAGTTTGGGTCGAAAAACGAGAAAAGACTGATTTACTGGAGTTAATTCGCGTCAGTTTTGATGGCACGAATAAAGTTGTTATAACAACTGGTGACGACAGAGGTTGTCGCACACAAGTTCAACAAACGAAAAGAGTTTTAGTTTCGAGCCGGGCCAACAACTTTACGGATTTAGATCTTGAAAAATTGGTGAAAAAAAATAAAAGAGGACTCATTTATGCTTGGTCACCAGGAATGCCATTGTCAGTCAATGGATTGCGAGAGGCTCGAGCCGTGGCGACAAAACTCTCTTTGCCTCTGGACGTCGTCGTTGACCCATTCGCTGATTTGAACTGGAGTCGAAAAGTTATTAGGAACGCCAATATTTCTGGCCAAAATTTGAACCGGATGGAGTCATTTGAGTTGTTTTATCAAGGGGTGGCCATTCACTTTCCGAGTCTTGTCGCTTACGAGAACGGCAAAATTATTTATGTTTTATCCGGTTATAAAACGACCGAAAACTACTTGACTCAAATACCTCGAATCTTTTCGCGTCATGCGCATTCATCTGGACAGCTCCCCAACGAATTAAACCCGACTTATAATAAAATTATCGAGGCTGATTCTACAGAAATTGAAGTTACGGTTGAGAAAATCGTAGATTATAGATCGCGGGAGATAAGCTACTTTGTTCAACCAGTCCCTTACTCAGACTGGGTCGCAATGGGGCAGCCTAATCACATATTTAATTTGAGTACGCGACAAACAATAGAAATTTCAGGCTGTAACGACTTGACGTCTACCCCTGATGGTAAATATTTGGTGCACACAGATACTTGTCATGACAGTGAGTTCAGATGGGGGGCGAAGTTTTACACTTTGCAAAGTGCTATCAACGGACGGCCCCGGCGAGTTTACCAAGATACTTTTGGAGCGGGTTACGATTCGTTAGGATTACTTCAGTCCAACGCTGAAAGGTCAGTCTATCGAGTGTTAGGCGGATATATCAACGACCCTG
>JAYUVI010000196.1:0-3700 GCA_043754135.1 Bdellovibrionales bacterium
GCCTAAGCCTGCGAGTTTTTCTACACATTGTGTCCAAAGCACAGGGGCCGAAACCTGGCGCACTAAATTCTCACGTAAGACCTTAGGATCTGTCGTGGGCTGGGCGGTGAAGTTCTGCACGATAGGGACTCCGCTCGAATAGAATTGGATGGCCGTGAGCACTTCGCGCATTTTATCTTCGGCGGGTTTCATGAGCGAGCAGTGAAAAGGTGCCGACACTTTGAGTGGAATAAATTTCGCCCGCGCTGGCGGATCTTTTAAAACTTCTTTTTTAAAATTGGCGCGCATCCACTCCACAGCTTTGGCGCTACCGCTGATCACCACTTGCCCGGGAGAGTTAAAATTTGCGGGTTCTAGTGGCTTAAATGAAGACTCGTTTTCAACCCATTTACAAAGTTCGCGCACTTGCTCGTCGCTCATTCCCATGACCGCGCACATCGCGCCTTCACCTACGGCGACAGCGGCTTGCATGGCCTCGCCACGAATGCGCACGGCCTTCATGCCGGCCGCAAAAGGCAAAACCTGTGCTGTCGTGAGCGCCGCGTATTCACCAATCGAGTGACCGGCAGAAGCTTTCGCTGTGAAGCCGGTAAGGGCGTGAATAACATCAAAAGTCGCGGTTGAAACGAGTAGTAGGGCCGGCTGCGTATTTTTTGTAAGTTGCAGTTCTTCTTCACTGCCAAAGAAACATAATTTTTTAAAGTTGAGACCAACAGAGTCGCTCGCTTCTTCAAAGCGCAGTTGAGCTTCTCTGAAATTATCGAAAAGAAATCGCCCCATACCGGGGTGTTGCGCGCCCTGACCTGGGAAGACACTACCCCAAGCCATTCTAATACCTCAAAAGGAGCGAGCCACTGGTGATGCCCGCGCCAAAAGCAGTGAGTAAACAATTTTGACCGCGTTGAATTTCGCCGGCCCGCACCGCTAGATCAAACGACACCGGCACCGTCGCGGCCGATGTATTGCCCATGTTTTCAATGCGCAAAACAACTTTACTCATTGGAATACCAAAATGTTTCGCGACACCTTCAATAATACGCAGGTTGGCTTGATGGGGTATTACCCAATCCACATCATTGCTCGACATTTTGTTGTGTGCGAGAGCTTCGGAGCAACACTGACTCATGGTGCGCACAGCATGTTTGAAAATTTCTTTGCCTTTCATGCGCATGTGCTGCCGGCCTTCGTCTAAACTTTTTTGATTAAACGGGTGAGCTGAGCCGCCCATATCGAGTTCGAATAAATCTGAAATGGTGCCGTCAGCATGTAAATGGTGTGAATAAATTTTTGAATCTGTGTCTTCATCAGCGCGGGTGACAACAAAGGCGCCGGCAGCATCGCCAAAAAGAATACAAGTATTGCGATCTTGGTAATTCACATAACGCGTGAGAACTTCAGCGCCTACGACGAGAATATTTTTATAAGCGCCGCCCGCAATAAATTCGTTCGCAATTGAAAGTGCATAAAGAAAACCTGAGCACGCGGCTGAAATATCGAGCGCCATGCAATCCCGTGCACCGAGTTTGCGTTGTAAAACACAAGCGGTGCTGGGCATAATTTGATCGGGTGAAACGGTGGCGACCAATATACCGTCGAGATCTCGGGCAGTTAAACCGGCCGTTTCAAGAGCTTGCTTGGCCGCGATCAAAGCTAAATCACTAGTGACTTGATCAGAGCTCGCCATATGGCGATTGCGAATACCTGTGCGTTCGAAAATCCATTCATCGGTGGTGTCGACAAGTTTTTCGAGATCCTTATTGCTGACAAGTTTTTCAGGCAAGTAAGAGCCCGTACCGGCGATCCGTGTACGAAATCTCTGGTTCAACTTTGTGCTCACGGTGTTAAGCCGTTACGACTTCGCGACTGCCATAGTGGCCGCAAGAAGCGCACACGCGATGTGGCAGCTTAATGGCAGCACAGTTAGGGCACGACATGACTGTTTTGGGTGTCAAACCGTCGTGTGAACGGCGCATGTTACGAACTGAACGCGAGGTTTTCTTTTTAGGGGTTGGCATAGCACTCTTCCTTCAAATTTTTTTCTAGAGGCCCTGTTTTGGCCCAAATGCATAATAAAATCAACTTCTTTGGCTTTTAGAGGTGAGATTTTTTAGGGTAGCGAATGGGTTGCTCTCAGTAGAGCTGTCAAAACTGTCCTGGGCTGGCGTTTTTGCTCTTTCTAAATATTCTTCGCAATCGGCGCGACCGCAGTAGGGGGTGTAGGGTATCGCCGCTGCCACGTGCTCGCGTGCGAACTCCCCCATATCGAATTCATAAGCAGTTGTATAATGACAATAAGGTCCATCAATTAAGTTATTGCCCGTATGGCCCGAGTGCCCTGAGCGGGGTTTTTCTTTGATCACCATAATCACTTCATGAAAGGTATCACTAATAGGTTGGGTGGTGTCGCGACCACAGCGGGCGCAGGTCAATAAAGCTTGCGTCTGAATTTGACCGGTGATCGCAAACGCATTGCCGGCGGGCACAAGTTCAAAATCGACGCGGTAGTCGTTATTATCAATGAGGTCGGCAAGAGTCTTGTCGAGCTCTCCCGTGGCACGAGAAAAGTTAAAGGTTTCGCCCTCTTGCGGTAGATCTTTCAAATTGACCACGGTGGGATAAGAAGACTTTTTCATAAGCTAGGCAGTTTATGTTATAGCGCGTCATTGAGTCAAGAAATAGTCGGGAGCAGTAGTCATGTTCGGCGACCCAGGTAGCATAGTAATTGATGCTGAAATCGATTTTACGAAGGGCTCTTCTCTCTTTTCTGGGGTGGTGGGTCGTTTTGGCTTTTTCTACTACTAGCGGTTCTATGGCTTGGGCTAAGAGCCAACCCTTTGTCGTCGATGACGAGGTGGCGGTTTACGAGCAGCCCGATGATAGTGAAGAACCCGCTTTTTTCTTGAGCTTGGGTGACGAGATTTTAATTACTGCTGGTGTCCACAAAAAAAATTTTCGCGGCATTCAGTATAAATTGAATGGCCGCTGGCGTGATGGCTACGTATTGGCCAAAGAACTTAAAGGTGAAGATACACGCAAGCGTTCAGCACGACAAGGTTTGCCCCCCCGTAAGCGGTTAGGGCCTGCACCGCTTGAGTCGTCGGTTTATGTGTCGGCGGTATTTTCGTATGCCAGTCAATTTGAGCGCGATATTCAAACCACCTCCGATAGTGTTTATAAGGCGAGCGAGTTTACCGGCACAGCGACCTTTTTTGCTTTAGGTATTGACCACGCGCTGACGGAGAGTTGGTTTCTGCGCACAGGTTTTGTGATGCGCACAAGTTACCTGGAGGGCGATGCCCAGCAAGAGGGTTCGCCGACAGTTTATAAGTTCGGTCTTGAGCAGTCTTTTTATGGCGTAAACCTGGGTATGAAGTTAAGCCCGCCGGATTGGCATGGCCACACTTTCATGGTCGAATTTGAGTACGGTAAAAGTTCAAAGCAGAAATTAAAGGTGCTCGCGGGACCACCACTTGCCAATGATGAGCCTGCAAAAGTGAGCTATGTCACGTTGGCCGGGACGTACTCTTACAATTGGCGCTTGAACCGCGCATGGACATGCGCGCCAGGCCTGCGTTTGGGCAGTATGGTCTCCGCCCGCCCCATCATTTTACTAGCCGAAAGCTTACTGAGTTTGCACTACCACTGGTGACGCACGCCCAAATGGGAGTGGTGCCAGGTTCCTTTTCGACGGTGAGCACAG
>JAYUVI010000197.1:0-5823 GCA_043754135.1 Bdellovibrionales bacterium
ACCTGGCACCACTAGAACAGTGGCTGGCCTTGGGGTTTGCCTAGGGCTTGGTCGTCGCGCATGACTACTGTTCCGCGAATTAAGGTGGCGATGATTGAAGTTTTGAGTGTCATGCCGTCATAGGATGTCCAACCGCAGCGGGATTGAATCCATGAATTTTGAATGAGTTTTGGTTTTTTCATGTCGACGAGTACGAAGTCGGCATCGAAGCCCACACGAATTTCACCTTTGTTTTTGACGAAGAAAATTTTGGCAGGGTTTTGCGCTGTCAGTTCGACTACGCGTTTCAGTGACAAACGACCTTCAACAGAGTGGTGAAGCATGAGTGGTAATAACGTTTGCACTCCCGTTAGCCCTGATGGTGTGTCGGGGTAAGTCAGTTTTTTTTCAGCAATGGTGTGGGGCGCGTGATCGGAGCCGATAACATCAGCGTGGCCTTTGGCGATGGCTGTCCAAAGCGCTTCGAGGTGACGCTTCTCGCGTATCGGCGGGTTCATTTGCGCAAACGTGCCCAATTTTTCATAACAATCGGGAGCAAAGAGTGTCAGGTGTTGAGGAGTTACTTCAAAAGTGGCGATGTCTTTTTGTGACGCCAGAAGTTCGGCCTCTTCGGCAGAAGACACGTGAAGTATGTGCACCGGGCGATTGTACTTGCGTGCCATTTTCAAAACTTTTTTGGTGGCGATCAGAGCCGTTTCGACGTCTCGCCAAACCGGATGCAAGCATGGGTCGCCGGGCTGCTCGAGCACGATTTTTTTGCGTTCTTTTAAACGTGTTTCGTCTTCAGCGTGCACCGCCACGCGACGGCGCCCGTTCTTCAAAACCATTTCAATAACGTCATCGGTCCCGACGATCAAATTGCCTGTTGAGCTGCCCATAAACATTTTCACACCGCAAACGCCAGGCAAGTTTTCGAGTTCGCTTAAGCGCTCAGCATTGACGGGCGAAGCGCCCATATAAAACGAGTAATTGCACCACGCGCGACCTTTTGCACGAGTCATTTTGTCAGCCATGTCGATAGCGGTGAGCGTAGGCGGCTGAGTGTTGGGCATTTCGAAAATCGAAGTCACGCCACCAAAAATAGCGGCTAGAGTGCCAGTCGCGAGATCTTCTTTTTCGGGGAAGCCCGGTTCGCGAAAATGCACTTGCGTGTCGATGGCGCCGGGTAAGAGGTGCAATCCCTTAGCGCTGATTTTTTTTGCGGCAGTGAAATGTGAACCGGCACCAATGTCGACAATGCGGCCGTTCTGTATTGACACATCGGTGGTTTGCTCCACGAGCTGACCTGATTTGGGGTCCGGCGCCACGACAATTGCGCCTTCGATTTGCAAATCACAAGTTGGATTCATGGCCGTTCAAGTAACATGGATCTCGACTGAAGACCAGGCCTTAAGCAGAAGTCGCCGACTTCTTGATTATTTTTATCGTCATTCTCAGAATGAAAGGAGTGGACGCCTTTATTCATTTTCTTATCAAGTACAATGAAAAAATCATCTATGTTTTGGGTGGAGCTATTTGCTTTTTATCTGCCGTCATCGTTTGGTGGCAGGTTTTCGGTAAAAAAGGGTTGCGCCAGGAAGGCGTAGTGCAAGTTGATCTCAGTGGCATCGAAGATTCACTCAAAAAAATATTAGGTCAGACCCATTCAGCGATGGGTTTAGCTGACGGGAGCGGCGCGGGAGCTGACGCGGCTGCAGGTGCGGCGGCGACGCTTGCGGGTGTGGCGCTCAGTGGATTGACGGGCATTGATGGCAAACCTCTCGCCGATGCAGGTGCTGTTAAAGCGGAACTTGAGAAACGTGCAAGTATTATTGAAGAATTGCGCTCCGAAGTGAAAGCGGCAAAAGAGCAAGATTCATCGGGTGACCTGCTCGCGAAAATCAAAGGTCTTGAGGGCCGCTTATCTGAATATGAAATTATCGAAGATGACATCGCCGATCTTTCGGTGCTGAAAGAAGAAAATGCTAAGCTGAAAAAAGAGCTGGAGAACATGCAGCGTGGTGGCCCACAAATGGTGGACCAATTCGCTGCTGCTGTGGCGCAAGCTGAAGGGCAACCGGCCGCACCAGCTTCTGCTTCAGTAACTTCTACAGCGCCGTCGCCAATCACCCAAAGCGCAGCAACAGCAGCGGCACCAGCTCGTACACCAGCTGCAGCGCCGCCAGACAAGCCTCTAGTGGTGGCGTCTCCGGTTATGGCAGGTGGAATTGCTGGCGCAGACGAGATGGCGTCTGCCGTAGCCGCTGCGCAAGCTCAGTTAGATGCCAGCCCTCCAGATGGCCAAGTGGTTATCGGTGCTGAAACTTCAGTTGTCGCCTCTGCAGCACCTCCGCCTGCGCCCGAAGCCGCAGCTCCCGTTGCTGCTGCTCCGGTTGTAGCCGCTGCAGCTGCGCCCCCGGCTCCGGCCGCCGAAGTGCCTAAAGGTGATATTTTCGGTGAGTTTGCGGGTGATAGCGAAAATGAGAATGATCCGCTCGCCGCGCTCGGTGATATTGATCCAGATAAAATGCTCGATGAATTGAAAGACCTGAACATCGAGTCGTCGGTGGGGGCTGAAGCTCTCGACCAAGCACCCGACATAGATAAAATGGCCGAAGAAGCCGCTTCGTTAGAGGACAAAAAGGGGTAACAACATGTATTGCAGCCGAGGTCTTTTGACGGCAGCGCTTATCGTGCTTTCGTTCGCCACTCATGCCGCCGATTTTAAAGATCTAGAAAAAACCGCCTTCGACGCATCTCAAGATCTCGAAACACGTTGGCGAGCGGTGACAGCGCTAGGTCGCAGTCACTCTGAAAAGGCCCAACCTGTTTTAGAAAAAGCCATGCAGTCGGCATCGTGGTTTATGCGCAATGCGGCCCTCATTGTGGTGCCTTACGGTGATCGTACATGGGGTCGCAAGTGGGCTGAGAAATTACTCGACGACCCGGCCCTCGTCGTAAGGACGGCTGCGGTGCAGGCGATTAAAAAAATGCATTCGGTGGAGAGTCGCCAAGTTTTGTGGAAGCATTTAAATAGCCGTAAAAACTTTCATAATGGCCAACCGCTGTGGGTGCGCCGACATATTATTGAAACGCTCGAGCAGTTTTCTGTGGGCGAAGACCAAGAGGCTTTTCGCGACGCCTCGACTGATGAAGACCCAGCCGTGCGCCAGGTGGCAGTGCGGGCGATGAAAAAATTTGCGCCGGTTCAAGGTCAATTAGCTCGGACCAAAAAGAAAATTTAGATTTTACCGCCCTCAAAAGCTTTTTTAAGTGTGCGCTCGAGCGTGACTTCGCGTTCGATGCGATAGAGAATCATGCTCTCTTCATAGCCATCGCTGGGGAGTTGTTTTTCTTCAGAGAAAAAATCTCGTTCAATGCCAACTTTTTTCCCAATGATGATCTTCGTGGCATCAGCGCCGCCTTTTACGCCTTTCACCACAGTGATGCGTAAAACATATTTACCGCGAGGGGGAACTTCTTGCGGAAAAGGCCGCGGCCAAAACTGGTTTATTTTCACGGGTTCTGTTTCGAGCACGCCTTGGTCGATGTTGTTGATCACGATTGGGAATTTCACCACTGTTTTTTGCAGGGCGCGCCAGACTTCATCATAAGACGCTTCAAAAACGTCAGAGACTGGTCCGCGTTCTTTAAGCACACTTGATTGGCCGCCAGAAAGTTCTTCGTCATTCTGGGGCACGAGCGAAGCGCACCCCACGAGAAAAGTGAGATTACAAATCCAAAGAATTGCGAGAAATGTGCGTAATGGCATCTAAGAAATATACTCCTGAACCATCAGTCTGCCCTGTTTGGCGACCCATGAAAAGGACTTCCCAACGATAATGTTTATTCGGGTCACGCGCCACAGGAGCGGCTGGCAATACAAGTTCGTTATTCCAACCGAGTTGTGAGACCTCCCAAAGGCGAAAGCGATTCTCGGTGGTATAATGGTCATTCGACTTGCGTTCGATTTCAGAAAAAATCGCGAATGTGGCCACAGGCTCAATGCCCGCGGGCGCTAGCGGTGCTACCAATTTAAGTTTGCCGTCAGCCAACACCGGTCGGGGAATGAGCCCCAAAAATATCGGCGTGTTCTGCGCTTCACTTTGCAATGCAATGCTGATGCTGCCAGAGCCTGGTGCCGCCGCCGGGTCACGGCGATCACGTAAACGCATGTTGAGCTTCGCGTCGGCTATGCCAAATATTTTAACGAACTGGTTGTAGAATGTTTTGAGGTCAGTTTCGACCGATTGACGAAGACCAAAAGGGTTGCCGTCTTTTTTTCTATTGCCACCGATGTTATCGGCGTCGGCTTTGGTCATCATGAGGCTTACCAACGAGCGTTGATCCACACGGCTAGAGCTTAAGAGCTCAACATTTTCGTTGGGCAAAATTCTTTTTACGTCAGTGGGGTAAAAGAGCCCACCAGAGTTGGCGAGCGCGATGCTGAACATCACCATATCGCCTTGGTCGGCGGGGCCACGCGCCACCATTTTTTTATCAAAATTCATTTGATTGATGGGAATGTCTTGCCCGGCCAGCGAGTTATTCACCACTACATCACGCTGACCGCCACCGATCATACGAAAGTAATTGATAACTTCATAAAACGCTTTGCCATCGCGAATATCACCCACCACTTGGCGGATGGGAAATTGCCCATGCAATCCCGTCATTCGGTAATCGCCTGATTGCTTAAATGACATGCGGTAAAGAGGTTTATCGAGTGTGACCGGCAACACGTAATTTTCACGTTGGCGGGGGAGTGCCAGGTTGCTCGGTACAGGCACTTCTTGAGTGATAATGGTCAGCACATCGACTTCGGGGCTGATGACATTGCTCATATCAAATTGTGCGAGTTGGCGTTGGCGGAGCGCGGGCAGGACAATCGAAAAATCCACTTTTCCATCGCGCTCTAAGTTTGTGTAACCCGTGGTGTCGCCTTTAACTTCGTAAGCCATTTTCGCGTCTTCGCGGTGAATTTGAAAAATGTTATCGACGGGCGGCACACTGAGAAAGGTCGCGGTTAAAAAACCACCGGCTGTGATAGTGATGGGCAGTTGCGTTTGCCACTCTGCCGGTATGGTCACCTGGCCATTAAGATCGGTTTTCAAACGGTTGCCAGCAAAAGGACTGCCTTCAGCAGAACCTATAAGAATATCGGCGCCGACCACTGGCTGACCGTTTTCAGATAGCAACGAAAGCTGTGCGGCTTGTGCGCCAGCAATAAAAGCAAAGCTGATAGCCAGCGTAAACGCGATTGTCGTCTGTGCAAGAGTTTTGATGTTCGTGAAAATTTTCATGTGGATCCCCCTAGCCATTTTTAAATGTAAGATCGCGTACGATTGAAAGCTGTTATCGGGCATGAGTCAAGGGAGGTATTGACTCGGTTAAAGTGTGCCAGTACAACTGACGCCATTCGTTGATATTTGTTACGTTTTGTCCATTTTTTCGCGTTCGATTGTGTGTATTTGGCGGGATAGCTCAGCTGGTTAGAGCGGCGGAATCATAATCCGTAGGCCGGGGGTTCAAGTCCCTCTCCCGCTACCAAATTTTTGTTAAGTATTTGGTTTTCTTGAATAAAAAAATTGAAATGTTCCGAGTGTTGCCATTTGTTGCCAGGTTGGCGATTAAATGGCTTCGTTCTTCACTGCTAAGTGATGAACTTCACCACCACGCATATTTTTAGTGCCGGGAATAATTTCGGCTGGTTTGCCGCCGACTCTTGGCCAGATCACATGCTCACACAATCTGTATGTACGATTTTGTATGTCTAAATTTGCCCACTTCATTGCGCACACTTCAGAAATTCGAAGTAACTGGCGGCTCTGCACAAGTGCTAAA
>JAYUVI010000198.1:0-14859 GCA_043754135.1 Bdellovibrionales bacterium
CAGAGTGATCCCAGAAAAAATTAAAACTGTTGATGAACTCGGTCTGCCCCCGATTATTAGCAAAATTTTAGATACACCTCGCGGCTTAGTTCTTGTCACCGGTCCAACAGGCTCAGGTAAGTCGACAACTCTTGCGGCCATGCTTCACACGATCAACTTGACCCAACGTCAGCACATTTTAACGATTGAAGATCCAATTGAATTCGTGCACGAAAATCGCACGTCGCTTTTTAATCAACGCGAAGTGAGCAGCCACACTAAATCTTTCGGTAATGCACTGAAAGCCGCACTTCGCGAAGACCCCGACACTATGCTTGTAGGCGAGATGCGTGACCTTGAAACTATTTCGTTAGCGATTACCGCTGCCGAAACAGGTCACTTGGTGTTTGGTACTTTGCACACGAATTCAGCAGCGAAAACTGTGGATCGCATTATTGATGCCTTCCCCGAAGGGCAGCAAGCGCAGATTCGCGTCATGCTTTCTGAATCTTTGCGTGCTGTGATAGCGCAAACGCTATTCCCTCGACATGATCAGCCAGGTCGCGTGGCGGCCATTGAAGTTTTGATTAATACATTTGCCGTAGCCAATTTGATTCGTGAAGGTAAGACTTTTCAAATCCCGTCGGCCATGCAAACCGGTGTTTCAGACGGTATGATGACATTCGAAAGTCATTTAAAAGTGCTTGTCGGCGAAGGCAAAATCGCCAAAGAAGCGGCCGAAAACTTTATAGGTCGTCCGATGAAAGATGTTGGCGGTAGCAGCAATAGCTCGTCTTCGTCTTCAAAACCCAGCGCGCCACCTAGCAAGCCGGCACCGCCACAGAGCCCGTCCAAGCCGAGTGGCCCACCCACACCCGGTGGCGGAGCGACCCCTAGTGGCGGTATTAAAATTCATTCAACTGAAGATGCCCCCGGTAAACCCACCTCTGCGGCAACAGGATTGAAAAATTTTGTCTTCGGTGGTGGTGGCAAAAAAACCGGTTGAGCACCCTGCACGTATCTTAAAAACTCCACTGCCATGTGGCCATAGGCCGATACTCTCGCGTCGCTAAATCGTATGATGAATTGCGCTCCACAGGTTGATCGAGTCGGCCGTTGATATCGAAAGCCTCATAAGGTTGCGTCGCTGCTTTGTATGTTGTGTAACTCGCGCCACCAATCACGCCCACGGCGAATCCAATGGCTATGTTTGCCAAATTATCTTGTGGTCGACCGTAAAAACTGAGCGTACTCAAACCCAAAATCGCACCTGCTAAGCCGGCAAATACAATCGTCGCAAGTTGTTTACGTGTTCCTGATAGCTCCACTTTTTCTTCAGGTGCCTGTGCAAAAGAAGTTGTTGGCGCCACCGCTAACAGGAGTGACGAAGCCACAACCCCAATCATAAGTCGGTTTGCACTCAAGCGAATCATTTGGATGATTTTTTTGCGCATGGTTGGTCTCCGTCATCGTGAATTTCAAATACTACAAACTCTTGTTTGTATTGCACTAGTTGCAGTTCAACTCCGGTTACTTGCGACAGTCGCGGCCCCTGCAATAAAAGCTTTTCGAGCGCCCGCCACTCTTCCTCGGTGGCCTGCAAAAGGGCTTCGACCCGTCCATCTTCTAAATTCCTCACCCAGCCACAAATGCCTAATTGTTCAGCACAGTTTTTGGTGAAGGCCCGGTAGCCGACCCCCTGCACATGACCCGAAATCAATATGTGCTGGGTTCTTTTCATCTTTTTATGGTAAGTGAAAAGTTGATTCGACGTCACCAGTAGGAGGCCGAACTGGAAAATGTAATGCAGAGCAGCGCCATGCCAATATTGAATGCCGCCGAAATCGCTAAATTTATTGATCACACCTTGCTCAAGCCTGACGCCACACAGACTGAATATCGCAAGCTGTGCCAAGAGGCTGCGTCTTATGGTTTTTATTCAGTCTGTGTGCCGCCGAGTATGGTGTCTTTTGCGCGCGGAGAATTGCGCCATTCGAATGTCAAAGTGTGCACAGTGGTGGGCTTTCCCCTCGGGTACAGTCTGACTTCAACTAAAGTGTTTGAAACCAAATGTGCGGTTGATCAGGGTGCCGAAGAAATTGATATGGTGATCAATATTTCAGCTCTGAAAAGTGGAGATTTGTCCCTGGTCAAAGATGACATTCAATTTGTCGTGCATGCAGCGTTCGGGGTGCCGGTAAAAGTTATTTTTGAAACCTGCTATTTATCTGATGCCGAGATTCGCTCCGCGTGCGATTTAGCTGCAGCGGCTGGGGCAAAATTTTTTAAAACTTCTACTGGTTTTGGCTCTGGTGGTGCAACTGAAGCCCATGTGGCTTTACTCGTTGAATGCGCACAGAAAAAGATCGGCGTAAAAGCGAGTGGCGGGATTCGCAACACGCAAGCCGCTTTGAAAATGCTCGGATTAGGTGCCAACCGACTCGGCACAAGTAACGGCGTGGCCATTGTGAGCGGAGTGGCTGAGTCGAGCCTATCAGCCTCTGCGATAAAATATTAATTTTCTATGAACTACTTAACCGCCGAATTAATTAAAAAGAAAAAGCACGGTGGGACCCATACAAAAGAAGAAATTCAGTGGCTCATACAAAATTATTCAAGTGGCGCCGTCCCCGATTATCAAATGGCGGCGTGGGCCATGGCGGTTTGGTTTAAAGGAATGCAGCCCGATGAAATTGCCACACTTACAGCGACAATGCGCGACTCAGGTTCGCGTTTTCATTTTGCCCACCTCAAAAGACCACGTATTGACAAACACAGCACCGGCGGTGTCGGCGATAAAACTTCTCTTATCATCGGGCCGATTTTAGCAGCAGCGGGTGTCGCGGTACCGATGATTGCAGGTCGTGGCCTCGGTCACACAGGCGGCACCATTGATAAAATGCAAAGTTTGCCGCGGTTTCGCCTGGATTTGTCGTGCGAAGAATTCTCCACCATGATCGAGCGGCATCATTTTGCGCTGATCGGGCAAACCGCCAATATTTGCCCAGCTGACAAAAAATTTTACGCTCTTCGTGATGTGACTTCGACCGTCGATTCTCTCCCCTTGATCTGTGCCAGCATCATGTCAAAAAAATTAGCTGAAGACCTCACTGGTCTCGTGCTCGATGTTAAATTCGGCAGCGGCGCTTTCATGAAAACAATAGATGATGCTGTGGCTTTAGCAACTTTGTTGAAGTCGACGGGCGAAAAAAATGGTTTACGCGTGACCGCGGTCATTTCAAATATGAATGAACCCCTTGGGAGATTTGTGGGTAACTCCGTCGAAGTGCATGAATGCGCTGAAATCATGGCGGGGCAAAAGTTTGTTGATAATGGTGTGGACTACTATGAAAACACTCGTGAACTCAGTCTTATTTTATCTGGGCACATGCTGTTTTTAGCCGAACGTGCGGCGAACCCTGAAGAAGGGTACAGTCAAGCGCGTGAGATTTTGCAATCAGGGGCGGCGCTTCGTGAATTTAAAAACCTTCTGACACGGCAGGGGCCTTCGGTTCTCAAGGACTTGCCGAAGGCGAGGTATCACTATGAAATTTCTGCTACTCACAGTGGTGTGCTCACAGCTATCGACACTGAAAAAATAGGCTTAGCCGCCGTTGAAATTGGCGCTGGCCGCAAGCAAAGTTCTGATCAGCTTGATTACACAGCCGGCATCGAAATCGGCTGCCGTTTAGGTCAGGCTGTGACACGAGGCCAACTACTTTTTCGACTTTTCGCCAACTCAAATTCTTACTTTCAATCCGCCGCAAGCCTTGTAGAATCCGCTCTCACTATCGAGGGTGAAAGATCCCACGCGATAGACCTCTTGCCATTGGTGGCGAAGGTGCTAACGTAAAGAGCTCGAGAGACAAAGGTGTTTTGAATGTCACAACTGCTTGATCAATTGAAAGAGTCCATTCATTACATCCGCGAAATTCATAAGTTAAAACCACGCGTCGCGATCACTTTGGGCTCGGGCCTTTCGGGTTTTGCAAAAAGCGTAAAGGTGGCGGCGTCGATCCCCTATAAAGATATCCCGCATTTTGCGCCCTCAACAGTTGAAGGCCACCCTGGTAATTTGATTTTGGGTCATGTTGAAGATATTCCTGTCGTAGTTTTGCAAGGTCGCATTCATTATTACGAAGGTCACTCGATGGAGCGCGTGGTTTACCCCACTCGCGTTGTCGCGCAATTGGGAGTTGAAAATTTAATTCTCACAAACGCGGCCGGCGGGCTCGACACGAGCATGCAAGCTGGCGATCTGATGATTATTAACGATCACATTAATCTCACCGGCACCAATCCGTTAATCGGTCCCAATATTTCGGCGCTGGGTCTGCGCTTTCCCGATATGAGCGAGTCTTATGATCGCGAGATGATCAAGCTCGCAGTTGAAATTTTAAAACGCCACGATGTTCGTCATTCTATAGGTATTTATTGCGGAGTTTCGGGCCCAACCTATGAAACTGCGGCTGAAGTTCGTTACCTATACAAAATTGGTGGCCACGCAGTGGGCATGTCGACTGTGCCTGAAACGATTGCCGCCAAACATATGGGCCTTCGCGTATGCGGCATTAGTTGCATCTCAAACATGGCCACCGGCCTTTCGCCATCTGGTGGTACGATCACCCATGAAGAAGTTCACGCCACCGCCAGTCGCGTAGAGGCCACGTTTTTAAAATTCCTCACCGAATTTATTTCTAAAATTTAACTACCAAATTTACCAGCCCACACAACTTTTTTCACTTTTCGAGATGGCACAGATCTAATTTGCGGCTTCACGGCTTAGGCTTTTATATCACCATAGAGTACGCAAAATAATTTATAAGAGGAGCACAAGTGAAAACCCAAGCCGTTCTTTTCGTTCTTGCTATGACTACATTTTCTCTGACCACTCAGGCTGCACCCCCAGCCCCTAAATTACCAAGTAACATTGAGTGTGCTTCCATCGGCCAGTCAAAATATGTAAAGAAATTTTCTATTAACGATCTCGACAGTAAAGAAACTAACTCAACGATTTTTGATGCAAGCCTATTTGAGCGCGAGGTGAACCAACAAAGCGTCGCGGTTAGTTTTTCGAATGAGTGCGACAACATGTACGCACTTCTTTTTCATACCCATGAATTAGTTTCGCTCCGAAGTGGCCACAGAAAAAGTATTTCGGGTTTACTCACTTATTCTGATTCAGAAAATATAAATGCGAATGAAGAGGCCGTTGAAGAGGCTGTCGTTGTAACGTGTGTGCTGAAGTAGGTAGAACCTAACCTCAACGAAGGTCTAGTCCTGACATGATTTTCTAACCGTTTTTGCCCGCCCTGCCGACAAATAGCAGGGGGTCAAAATGGATTTTCGCCTCGGTAGTTTAAGTTTCATTACATTCGCTTCTCTCTTAACCGGCTGCTCAGAGCCCAATAAATACGAAGCCGTTATGCCCAATAGGACTGAGACATGCGGCGGCCGCGCCATTCAATCTCAATACATTGTTCACCGCAAATCAGGCACATGGGATTTCGTCGAAAACCACGATCGTGAAAATTTTAAACTTGATTACGTCGTGCCAAATTTCGACGACATTGATTTTATAGAATACGACCAAAGAATTTTAATTTCAGATCAACCCGGCAAAAGTTTAGAAGCGCAACTCCGGCCGACCGCTCTTACAGGGGTCGACAATTGGGGTGCGGCAGCAATTAATGCTGAAGTCGCGTGGCGCGCAAACGCGCTAGGTGACGGCGTAATTGTCGCCGTTGTCGATACGGGCGTGGATATTTCACACTCGCAGCTCTCAACACAAATTGCCTACAACGAAGGCGAAAGTGGCAGCAAAAAAAATAATGGCGTGGATGACGACGGCAATGGTTTTGTCGATGACTATGCCGGTTACAATTTTCTCGCTAACTCTGGTGATGTTATAGATGACGTGAGTCACGGCACTCATGTGTCGGGCATTATCGCAGCCCAACACAGCGACACTTCGATTCGCACCGGTTATGTGCAAGGAGTGGCTCCATCTGCGAAAATTCTACCTATTAAATTTTTAGGCGAAGATGGTGGATCACTGAGTGGGGCTTTAAAAGGTATCGACTATGCCATTAAACGTGGCGCTCGTGTAATCAACGCAAGCTGGGGCGGCACAGGTTGTTCGACCTCGCTCCGTCAAAAAGTCGGCGAGGCCGCTGAAAGCCATGTTTTATTTGTCGCAGCAGCTGGCAACAGTGGCGCGAATTTGGACCGTGCACCCGAGTACCCCGCTGCCTTTAATCTACCTTTGCAAATCACGGTGGGCTCAATAACGCCCTCATTAAACATGTCGAATTTTTCAAATTACAGTGAAACTCTAGTGCATATTTTTGCACCTGGCTCGTCAATCGTGAGCACTGTCCCCGGCAACCAATATGCCGCTATGAGTGGGACCAGCATGGCCACGCCTTTTGTTGCCGCCGCCGCTGCCGTATTGATGAGTCATGACCCTGACCTATCCCTTGCCGAAATTCGTCGTCGCTTATTCGACACAGTTGTGCACGGTGACCGCCTTCAAGGTGTCACAAGCGGCCGTTTAAGCCTTGGTTCAGCTTTTTAACGCGTTTCGAAATAAAAAGGTGCCTCGCCTCTTTTGCTTGGCACTAAACCACAGCTAAACTGCTTGGCACCTAACCTAAGTCGTTATAGATATTTAGGCTTATGAAATTATGGATATCAGACCTCAAGACCGTGGTGGGGCAGACGGTTGAATTAAAGGGCTGGGCGTACCACCACCGCTCGTCTGGAAAAATTAAATTTCTCGTACTTCGCGACGGTACTGGCTTTTGCCAATGCGTGTTCGTTAAAGCACAAATCGACGAAGCCGTTTTCAATAAGTTTGAAGAGTTGACTCAAGAGTCGAGCGTATCAGTCACCGGAGTGGTCCGGGCTGAACCACGCAGTCCCGGGGGCTACGAACTAACAGCCATTGATTTCAAGATTTTATCAAAGGCCGAAAACTACCCCATTACTCCCAAAGAGCATGGCCCCGATTTTTTAATGAGCCATCGTCATTTGTGGATTCGCTCAAAATTGCAACATGCGGTTTTGCGCGTCCGTGCTGAAATCGTTTCAGCCATTCGTGATTTTTTCGACGGTCGCGGCTTTACTTTGACCGATGCGCCGATTTTTACACCTAGCGCTTGTGAAGGCACCTCGACACTTTTTCAAACTAAATATTTTGACGAAAATGCTTACCTCTCTCAAAGCGGTCAATTGTACATGGAGGCCACAGCCATGGCGCTGGGCAAAGTTTACTGCTTTGGCCCCACGTTTAGAGCTGAAAAATCAAAAACGCGCCGACACTTAATTGAATTTTGGATGGTTGAGCCTGAGGTAGCGTTTAACGATTTGTACGACAATATGGACCTCGCCGAGCAGTTCGTAGAATATGTTGTTCAACGCACGATCACCAATCGCGCCGAAGAACTGAAGACTCTGGAGAGAAATTTGGCGCCATTGCAAGCGGTGAAGGCGCCCTTCCCGCGTGTGCACTATGACGAAGCGGCGGCGATGATCAAAAAAGAAAACCCAGCCTTTATTATTGGCGATGACTTTGGTGCGCCCGACGAAACCATTATCTCGTCTAAATTTGATCGCCCGGTTTTTGTGCATCATTACCCGACTGCCGTTAAAGCTTTCTATATGAAGCAAGATGAAAAAGACCCGACTAAATGTATGAGCTGTGATTTACTGGCGCCCGAAGGCTACGGTGAGATCATTGGTGGTGGGCAGCGCGAAGAGAGTTTAGAAAATCTGCTCACGCGAATTACAGAACATAAATTGAATCCTGCTGACTTTGAATGGTTTCTAGATCTTCGCCGCTATGGTTCGGTGCCTCACTCGGGTTTTGGCTTGGGTGTCGAAAGAACCGTATCGTGGATCTGCGGTTTGCAGCACGTACGAGAGACTATACCTTTTCCGCGCTTGTATGGGCGTAATTATCCGTAAGACTTAACAGGAGAAAAAATGGCTGAGCTAGAATCAACATCAAAAAGTGAACTTCGTTTGCGTGAACTTGAATTGCGCAATCAAAAGGCTTTTTTAAGTGGCGGCGACGATCGCATTGAAAAACAAAAAGCTGGCGGCCGCTTAACGGCCAGAGAACGCCTTGATGTTTTGCTCGACCCCGGCAGTTTTGTTGAAGTGGATCGTTTCGTCACCCACCGCTGCACAAATTTCGGTATGGATAAAGCGGCGCCATCACCCGGTGACGGCGTCGTCACCGGTTATGGCCGCATCAACGGCAAGTTAGTTTATGTTTACAGCCAAGACTTCACCGTTTACGGCGGCAGCATGTCGCGCACGCAGGCTAATAAAATTTGTAAGATTTTAGATTTGGCCGTGAAAAATGGCGCACCTGTAATTGGCATTAATGATTCAGGGGGCGCACGCATTCAAGAGGGGGTGGAATCCCTCGGTGGTTATGCGGACATTTTCTTAAGAAACGTCACCTCGTCAGGCGTGGTACCACAAATCAGCGCGATTATGGGCCCCTGCGCCGGTGGTGCGGTTTACTCGCCGAGCTTAACTGATTTTATATTTATGGTGAAAAACACGAGCTACATGTTTGTGACGGGTCCTGAAGTTATCAAGACAGTCACGCACGAAGATGTAACAAAAGAAGATCTGGGTGGAGCGCTCACGCACAACACCAAGTCTGGTGTTGCGCATTTTGCAACGGATGACGATCGCCACTGCTTGCTGATGATTCGCGAACTGCTCAACTTTTTACCGAGCAACAATCTTGACGACGCTCCGATTTTACCGACGAAAGATCGCCCTGACCGCGTTGATGAATCTTTGAATTCGTTTATTCCCGATAACCCAAAAAAACCTTACGACATGCTCGAGCTTATTAAGAAAACTGTCGACGAAGGCTACTTTCTTGAAGTGCAAAAACATTATGCAAAAAATGTGATCGTCGGTTTTGCCAGGTACAATGGCCGTTCGGTCGGTATTGTGGCGAACCAGCCCGCGGTTCTCGCTGGTTGCTTGAACATACCGGCTTCGATTAAAGCCGCGCGCTTTGTGCGTTTTTGTGATGCTTTCAACATTCCGATCGTCACGTTTGAAGACGTACCTGGGTTTTTGCCCGGTACTGATCAAGAGTGGCAAGGCATCATCACTCACGGCGCCAAGCTTTTGTATGCTTACGCTGAGGCGACTGTACCGAAAATCACCATCGTGACTCGTAAAGCTTATGGCGGCGCCTATTGCGTGATGTCTTCGAAGCATTTGCGCGGTGATGTGAACCTCGCTTATCCGTCAGCTGAAATCGCAGTGATGGGCGCTGAAGGTGCGGTTAATATTATTTTTAGAAATGAAATAAAAAAATCGAGTCAACCTGAGGGTGAACGTCAGCGTTTGATTCAAGAGTATGAAAAGCAATTTAATAATCCGTACGTTGCGGCAGAGATGGGCTACATCGATGAAGTCATTGAGCCGGCTTACACCCGTAAACGTATTATTGACTCGCTTGAAATGCTAAAAAATAAAGTGGATACAAACCCGCCAAAAAAGCACGGCAATATCCCCCTTTAAGCGGCGAGAGAGATGCGACTACAACGTTTTGTTTCGTGAGGTTTTATGTTTAAGAAAATTCTGATCGCTAACCGCGGTGAAATTGCGATTCGTGTGATTCGCGCCTGCCGCACAATGGGCATACAGTCGATTGCGGTATTTAGTGATGCTGATCGCAACAGCTTGCATGTCATGCTCGCCGATGAGGCGTATAATATTGGTCCAGCTCCTAGTAAAGATTCATACTTGCGCATTGATAAAATAATTGAAGTGGCGAAAAAGGCCGGGGCCGAAGCCGTACACCCTGGCTATGGCTTTTTAAGTGAAACCGCCGAATTTGCTGAGGCGCTTGAGTCGGCTGGTATTACTTTTATTGGACCTACACCTGAAAACATTCGCTCTATGGGCGACAAAATCTCATCGCGCGATTTAATGAAAAAAGCCGGAGTGCCTATCGTACCAGGTACTCCTGACTCCGTGGCCACTGTCGAAGAGGCCGAAAAATGGGCTCACGAAATTGGCTACCCTGTAATAATTAAGGCGTCGGCCGGTGGTGGTGGTAAAGGGATTCGCGTTGTGCACGAGAAAAAGGAACTCGCGAGCGCGTTTCGTGCCTGCCAGTCTGAAGGCAAAAATTATTTTTCTGACGATCGCGTTTTTATTGAGCGTTTTATTCAAAACCCGAAACATATTGAGATTCAAGTTTTTGGCGACAAGCACGGTAATGTTGTTCACTTGTTTGAACGTGAATGCTCTGTGCAGCGTCGTCACCAAAAATTAATTGAAGAGTCGCCGTCAATTTCTGTGCCACCAGAAGTTCGCAAAAAAATGGGCGACGTGGCTGTGAAAGCTGCCAAGTCACTTAACTATTTAGGTGCAGGCACCATCGAATTTATTTTCGACAATAACACTAAAGAATTTTTCTTTATGGAGATGAACACACGCCTACAAGTGGAACACCCTATAACTGAAATCGTGACCGGCAAAGATCTTGTCCAAGAGCAGATCACCGTGGCGCTTGGTCAACCACTCTCGTTTAAACAAGAAGACATAGTTCAGCGTGGCCACGCGATTGAATTGCGTATCTGCGCAGAAGACCCTATGACCTTCGCGCCTGCCCCTGGCAAAATTCGCCGATATCGCTCACCGCATGGTCCATTTGTGCGTGTTGATGGCTATGCTTATCCCGGCTATGAAGTGCCTATTTATTATGACCCGATGATTGCGAAATTGATCTGCTGGGGTCACACCCGTACAGAAGCCATTGCGCGTTTGCAGCGTTCGCTTGCTGAGTTCATGATTACCGGGGTTAAGAGCAACATCGTTTTACATAAAAATATTTTGGCACACCCGACGTTCTTAGATGGTTCATATACAACGCAGTTCATAGAACGGGATATCGTAGGCAAGAAGCAGAAACTGTTTATGTACATGGATGAAGACGTTTTCCTGCTAACGGCGGCGCTTGAAGCTTATCAAGATGCCAAAGACCGTGACGTCGCCAAATACAACATCGCCAGTCGTTGGAAGAACAAAGGCCGAGCGAAGCAGTTGAGGTCCTAACCATGTATTTTCAAGCTGAAACTAATAACATTAAGTACGAAGTGAACGTGAATGAAAACCAAGAAGGATGGAATGTTTCTATTAAGCCCGAAGGTGGCGATTGGAAGCATTTTAATTTTTCACGCAACGATTATCAGTATCTCGATGAAACGATCAGTTTTCTCTTCAATGACAGTTCATATTTGCTCGATGTGACTTCAAGTGGTGTGGACTACACCGTCTATACGCGAGGCGCATTTCGCTCGGTCAAACTGTATAATGAAGAGATGATTTTGCACGAGAGCTTAAAAAGCGGCCGTGAGCTCAGTGGTTCGGGTAATTTGATGTCAGAGATGCCAGGTAAAATCGTAAAAATTTTTGTGAATCCAGGCCAAGATGTCAAAGCGGGTGATCCACTCCTGATTATGGAAGCCATGAAGATGGAAAATGAGATCCGCGCTTCACGGGACGTAAAAATTAAAATTATTCATGTCAAAGAAGCTGAGAATGTCGACACTGGCGTGCAGTTGATCAGTTTTGAAAAATAAGGCGCGTTTAAACCTAACGCGCTGAAAACTATCTTAAAAATTGTGAAGAGTAAGCGATTGAATGAAACCTACTGAGAAAACACGTAAAGAAAAATTTTTTAATTCCAGCCGAATTGAACTCAAGCCGTTTTATGATAGCTCTGGCGAAAAAAACGCGATCGAGGCTCAAAAATTAGGTGACCCTGGCGAATTCCCGTTTACGCGCGGAGTGCAAGAGACCATGTATCGTGGGCAACTGTGGACGATGCGCCAGTACGCTGGTTTTGGTTCAGCTCGTGAGAGTAATGAACGCTATCGTATGCTCCTCGCTCGGGGCACGACCGGTTTAAGTGTGGCTTTCGATTTACCCACACAAATGGGTTATGACTCTGACCATGTCATGGCGACTGGCGAGGTCGGCAAAGTCGGCGTGGCTATTTCTTCACTTGAAGATATGGAAATTTTGTTAAACGACCTGCCACTCGAAAAAATTTCGACGTCGATGACAATCAATTCGACGGCTGGGGTTTTATTAGCTCTTTATATTGCTGTGGCAAAAAAGCGCGGGGTTTCGCCAAAAAATTTGCGCGGCACAATTCAAAATGATTTGTTGAAAGAATACATCGCGCGTGGAACTTATATTTACCCGCCAAAACCGAGCTTAAGAATAACCACTGACATTTTTGATTTTTGCGCACGCGAAGTGCCACAATGGAATACCATCAGCATCTCGGGCTATCATATTCGCGAAGCCGGTGCGACAGCGGTACAAGAGTTGGCCTTTACATTGGCTAACGCAATTACTTACGTTGAAGCGGCGGTCGCCCGTGGTCTCAATATTGATGAATTCGGCCGGCGCCTAAGCTTTTTCTTTAATGGTCACAATAATTTTTTTGAAGAAGTCGCCAAGTTTCGCGCGGCTCGGCGCCTTTGGGCGCACATCGTGCGCGACCGTTTCCACTCCAAAGATGAGCGCACACAGAAACTACGTTTTCACACGCAAACGGCCGGAGTTACATTAACCGCTCAACAACCTGAAAACAATATTGCTCGAGTCACGATGCAAGCCCTTGCTGCAGTTTTAGGTGGCACCCAAAGCCTGCACACTAATTCAATGGATGAAGCTCTCGGATTACCTACTGAAAATGCGGCGACGATTGCCCTACGCACGCAACAAATTGTCGCTTATGAATCTGGTGTAGCCGATGTGATTGATCCGCTCGGTGGATCTTACTATATCGAGAAACTCACTGACGAAATCGAACGACTGGCGAAACAGTATATTGAACGCATAGAATCTCTTGGCGGGGTTATTGCCTGTATAGAATCAGGCTGGTTGCAAAATGAAATTCAAAATTCGGCGTATCAGTATCAAAAAGATCTCGAGAGTAAGCGTGAAATTATTGTAGGGGTAAATCAATTCACCCAAAAAGAGACAAATACTGCTCCCATTTTGAAAATTAGTGAAGAGGTCGCTCGCGAACAAATTTCACGACTGAAAATATTCAAGTCTAAACGCGATGGCAAAAAGGTTGAGGCGGCGCTTCTTGCAATAGCGCAGGCGGCGAAGGGTTCAGAAAATTTGATCCCCCTCTATGTTAACGCAGTTGAAAATCATGTCACTCTAGGCGAAATTAGCGACACCTTAAGAAAGGTTTTCGGTCTCTATAAAGAACACATATCGCTGTAAAAAATAGTCGGAGTAGACTATGAAATTACAGACACTAGCAGTTTCGGCATTTTTAAGTTTTATTCTTGTCGGGTGTGCTCATCACCGGGATGTACGCGCGGGCGCAGATGGCATTAATCGCGTTCTCGTACATGGCGAAGAAAAAGACCAAGCTGAGCAGAGCGCCATTTCGCAAGCGAGCCACTATTGCGAAGAGGTTCAGCATAAATCACCCGTTTTTATTTCTGAAGGCACCGCCTACAATGGCAGCATGGATGAAAGCACTCGCACGAACGTACGTAATGCCTCAAAAGCTGCGGGTGCCGTGGGCAGCGGCATGCAAGTTTTTGGCGGTAAGAATGAAAAGAATGTAGGCTGGGGCTTAATGGGTGCAGGCACCGCCGGCGACATTATGACGAGCGACAATGCTTACACAGCCGACATGAAGTTTCGCTGTCAGTAAAATAATTTGAAATTCAAATTTAGCTCGTCGCCGACACATTAAAGTGACGGCGTGGGGTCTTGAGTGGGTCGGCTTTTGCCGGTGGCTTTATCCATACGCTTAGTGGCGCGATCCATTTCTTCTTTCACGTCGACTTCACCGCGAATAAACGCATCTTCAACACCTTCTGATGGGCCAGGCGTTGCGCCCATAACTTGGGCGGTGATATCGGCATCTTCGTCCTCAGGTTCGCCGAGATTTTTGTCCGTAGCATCTTGATCTTCAATGATTTCGATTTCGTCAGAAAATTGAGAATCGGCTTCGATTTTTAATTCTTTAGCCGACACACGGCCTTCAGCAATGTCACCCGCTTCATCAGCCGCGGACGAGTTCGCACCGCGTGCATGTGTGGGGTTATCAACTAATCGGTTACTTGTGTCTTCAGCTCTTGGACGTTTCTGTCGAGCGTTTAAATAGGACGACATTTAGGACTCCTTTATTTAGATAATAGTTACAAACTATATCTATGCAGAAAGCTTGCCTGGCGCCTATTCGAATTCAATTTAATCTGATCCCGGAAATACCCAGTCCTGGGGCGTTTTAGTACTCGCGACTTAAGGTGACTGGGTTTGTTGGCGTTTACGAAGCATGCCACGCACAACTAAAATTGAAATTTCATAGAGAACAATAAGTGGTACAAGCATGGCGACCATGCTCACCGCATCGGGTGGAGTAATCACCGCTGATAGCACAGCTAAAATCATGATGGCGTAACGGCGTTTCTCACGTAAAAATTTGTCATCAATAATACCCAACATGCCTAGCACCACCAATATCAATGGTAATTCAAAAGCAGCACCGAAAAGCAGAGTGGTCGTGATAAAAAAGCTGAGATACTCGCTGATCGTAATCATTGGCGTGTCCGTGCTGCCACCGAATGAAAATAAATATTTGAATGCCATTGGGTAGACGATCTTAAAAACAAAGGCCACGCCCAATAAAAACAGCAGCGTACCGAAAAAGATAAACGAAACGCCTAACTTTCTTTCTGTGTAATAAAGGCCCGGCGCTATAAAAATCCACACCTGATACAGCCACAGTGGGCACGTTATAATGGCGCTAGCCAAAAAACTCACCTGAATATGGGCCATAAACTTGTC
>JAYUVI010000199.1:0-3302 GCA_043754135.1 Bdellovibrionales bacterium
TTGGTCCTACTGCTCAGATTTTTACCTAAGCTGATGAGCTGCCCCGCTGCTCCCAATTTATATGCGTGAAGAGTATCAACTTGTGTATGTACGGCTAAATAGGCATTGCCTTTGTAGACCTGCCACGCAAATGGCTCCGAAAGTAGGCCAGTGGTGGGATAAAACCGGCCCTTATTTAATTGGCCCGCGCTGAATTCATAGAAATAAAAACCTGAAGGTCGAGTGCCCGCAACTAAATACAAGCGGCCTGCGTGCTCATACCAAGCTGGTGTGTTGAATGAAAGATCCTTACGGGCGCGCCTGGAATCGAGCTCATTCAGCTTAAGAGCTAATAAGTCGAGTTCAAACACACAAACTTCATTACCCTTGCCGTAAGTGCCTGCTGCCAAATACAAGCGACCATCATGAGCATACATTGAGGGAGTTTTATATTTTCGCCCCGCTTTAATTTCTTTCACCAACTCAAGAGGCTTACCGGTTGTTAAGTCTAATTCATATATACAAAACCCGGTCTCATCGCAGTCCAGTGCTAGTAAAACTCGACCTTGATATTCGAACCATGATGCTGTTTGGTAATCGACCAACCTTAAATCAGTTTCTATCGGGTCTGCTAAACCGATGAGAGCGCTAGAGTCTTCAGTCGCACCATTGCGCTCAACGGTTTCTTTTTCTAAATCTGGCAAGTGCTGTTGAAGCTCGTTTGTTATCGCGAGCCAATCTTGCGCAGTCATATTCGCGATTTTGTCGGCGATCGCCATATGCAATCGGGCCTCGAGTGCTTTCTCTGCGGCCTCGCGAAAAGGATTTAAAGGCACAATTGACATCGCTACCTTTTTTAACTGAGCGAGGTCGATGAATTTATTTTGGTAACCCGCCCAGAGAAATCGCAAATAGGCTTGAGCGGTGGGCGGCAGGTGAGCCAACATACTTTCGCTTAGGGTTGATGACAAAAAGTTCACAGACGACGTAAATAACTGAGTAGAACAATCATCTTGAGAAGGAGGCGATTGTAAAGACAGGCGTGGCGAAGAAAATTGCGACGCCGCCTGCACTCGGGTCATAGGCAAAATTAAAAACGTCGCGAGCAGACTACAAAGCGCGAACTTATAAAAAGTATTCATCGCCGTCTGCCCCAACCCTAGCCCCCATCCAGAGACTGTTGGTACATATGGCAAATAGTGACGAGTAGCTCTATCTCGAGCAAATCGTGATCTGAAAGACTGCGGCCGCTGTCGCCATATACATGGCGAAACAAACCTTCAGCCCCGGCGGCATTCAAACTCGGGTTTTGCCAAGATTTTTTATAAGCTATTTCTGATTTATAACGTTCATATTGAATCGACCGCGCCGTTGGAGTTGAATTCTTTTTAGGTCTTACACCTGTACCATTCGACATTTCGAAACGGCGCCTCCAACCTGCTAAGCCGAAAGGTCGACTCAAATCTTTTTGTTTTTTGATACCCTGCTGAACCCACTGGGCGGCGTGCTCTAACTGCGACGACACCCATGGCGCGAGTGCTGTACCCTGCTTCTTAGAGTCGTAGTCCCGTCGACCATCAACTTCGATCGCCTTTTTAGAGTTGTTTGTGTATTCGGCAATTATATCAGCGGGGAATTCGTAGTAATAACTTTCCTTCGCACCGTGCTCTTTCATCAGCTCAGTGAGCTCAACTAAAGCCGGGTTTGTACCATTGATCGCGACAAATAAAACTATGATCGGCGTTTTTCTGTCCACAGCCGCTATCCATTTTTTTATTTGCACTAGGTCTCCAGGGGTGATTGTCGACCCACCATCGCTCATTAATACGATATTGGCTTCAGCTAAAGGGTCGCGCGATCTTTTTTGTGCAGCTAAAATATTGGCAAAAGCTCGCTCGAGCGCGGCCATAATGTCAGTACCGCCGTGTGTGTTTCTCATAAGAGCGCGATGGTTCTTAACGACATCGAGGGCGTCGTTACTATTTAAAACATCTTTGGCCAAATGCACGGTTGTATCAAAGCCCATTAAATGCGCGAGGTGACGGTGCCTTCCCGATGCTGTTTTGTCGCTCAACGCTAAATCAACGAATGTTGCGTTGAGGGCGGCCTGAAAATCCCCAGGTAGACCATCCATACTGGCCGAAGTGTCGAATAAGCCTTCAGTCACGCGCATGGGGTCAGTCACGCCACCAGGCGATTCAACCTCAAACACTTCAGGGGGCATGCTGTAAAATAAATTGCCATTCACTAGATTTTCATAAAAATCAACGAGCGGGTTGCCACCCAAAGCTTCTCGATGTCGACGAGGGTCGGTCAAAGGCATGTAAAGCGGGTTATAGTCTGAACTATGATCTTCAACCATCGACGGCAGAAAGTCATAAGCTGGGGTAGGCACTTCGCTGTGAATAAAATTGGCGATCGGGCTTAATAGCCGAATGAGGTTCAGGTGACTTAACTCGCCCTTGGTTAAAGCTTGAAACGCTTTAGTCGTGTTCGGACTCGTTTCGATATCTGCAATACTAAACTGCTCAAGAAATATTTTTCGCGAGTGCGGCGGCAGTTCACGAGCAAATTTCTTCACCACTGCAATTTCGTAGTGACCCGGGGCCGCGTGTTTTTGAAACTCGAGTAACACTTTTTCTATGATGGCCAATGCATTAATGTATTCAGGTACAGCGTCGTGCCCCAACGACGAAACCACTGCCCTCAAACGATCGCTCAGTTGCAACAAGCGTTGGTAACTGTCATTCAAACTTCGTTTTTTCACACTCACGCCGATTTCAAACAAAGCCTGTGGCACATCTGCTTGCCGAAATTTGAAGGCTTCAGCTGCAGGCTTCAGCATTTCTTTGTAATCTGGGTAATCGCGCTCAAGCTGCTGCAACATTTGTAAGGCCGAGGCGGTGTCGCGAGATGGCAATAGAATTTCGTTGAGCGCAGCTCGTAGAGTGATATCAATTAAATCTTCCCGCTCATGTCTTTTTTCTAATAGGGAATCACCCTCACCTTTTAGAGAGCGGCGCAGTTCTTCACGTATCTGCTCGGCCTCTAGGTCGTCTTCAAGAATATTTTTTATTTTGTCTTGATTCGACTGCTTATCAGCCGCACTTTTCTCTTTGCCCTCACCAGATCCACTCTCTTTTTCGGTTTTGTCTTTAGACTCACCTTTCGAAGTATCTGATTCATCACTCGAGTCTTCAGACTCTGCAGCCGCGCCATTTTGTTCGGGCTCATCAAACTCGTTTTGAAAAGTGTCATCATCAAAATCGCGTTGCTCAGATGCCGTCTGCTTCGAACCGTCGTCTTCGCTCTCTTTATCTTTT
>JAYUVI010000200.1:0-7478 GCA_043754135.1 Bdellovibrionales bacterium
CCGACAAACCAAACTGTTTACGAATCGTCGCGTGAGCAGAGGTTACTTTATAGAGCGACTTGATGCCGCCTGTACTCTGCGCTGGTAGAGACACGCCACGGCCTGCAGCCAAGCACTCCATCAGCATCTTCCAACCTTTACCCGAACCGGCGGTACCACCAATGATCGCGTCTTCGGCGTTGACGACAACATTTTTACCTTCAGTCGGGCAATTGTAAAACGGCACACCGAGAGGGTCATGACGACGACCGATCACCACTCCAGGAGTTTTTGAAGGGATCAGCGCACAAGTTATACCGAGATTTTCTTGACCACCCAAAAGTTTTTCGGGGTCACGCAGTCTGAAAGCCAGACCAATGACCGTTGAAATCGCAGCGAGAGTGATCCAACGTTTGCGCCAGTTAATACGAATATAGATTTTGCCGTCTTCGCCTCTGAACAGAATACCTTCAGAAGTGATCGCGCCAGCGTCGCTACCCGCTTGCGCCTCAGTGAGACCGAAGCATGGTAGATCATCACCTTTAGCGAGCGATGGGAGCCAATGTTTTTTCTGAGCATCGGTACCATAATGAATGAGAAGTTCTGCGGGGCCGAGAGAGTTCGGGACCATCGCGGTGATTGAAGCGGCAATCGAACGCGTTGAAATTTTCATAATGACTTCAGAGTGGCAAAGCGCCGAGAACCCCAAACCGCCATACTCGGTCGGGATAATCATACCCAAGAAACCATTTTTCTTTAAAAACTGCATGACCTCGTCTGGCAGTTCACGGTTCTTCCAGATCTGCCAGTCGTTGATCATGGCGCAAAGCTCTTCTACTGGCCCGTCGATAAATGCGAGTTCTGCTTTAGTGAGCTGTGGGTAGGGCTCGTTCATAAGTTTGGTAAAGTTAGGTTTACCTGAAAAAAGTTCGGCTTCAGACCAAACCACTCCGGCTTCGAGAGCGGTGCGTTCAGTTTCTGAAATCTGCGGCATAATACCTCTCATCACTTTCATGATGAGCGAGGTGACCATAAATTTTCTAATGGGTGGCAACGCAAAAATCGCCGCGATCACCGCAAAGGCAATCATGTAATCTTGGGGCGCGTTCACACCGTACATAAACGCGAGGGTCACTGCCGCCCATATGAAAAATGGAGCGCCGAGATAACCCAAGAGAAGTGCACCGAGAACTGCGCCTGCGATGACGCCTTCTTGTGGAAAGTTTGTGGTGAGGTAACCCGCGAGATTCTCCATTGATGTACCGCCTTGATAGATAAAATTGTCCTTACATAGTCTATGAGACGCGCGCCTGCTATTCAATAGACAGTGCGCAGCCTAGTCCTTAGTCAAGAAAACATGACATTCATAAATCAACCGATGCGCCTTAGGGCTAGAGTTTGATCTTAAAGAATATGGTTTGATGTTTAGAGTTCTCTTGTTGGTACACACCTTCGTTGTGAGAATTGTATCTCCTCCCACCTCCCCGCCGACTCGCCCCATCTTCCGCGCGACTTTTTGCATTGACTTTCAGACCATCGGTCACTATTTTGCTCATCGATGGCAATTTTTGGTGGCAAAAAGAGTGGCAAGATAAGAACTCCCGGGAGTGTTCGCCGTGGCAGACCAAGCGGCTTTACGCCCAGCAAATATTTGCATCCTTCAGCCCATGGCGGAGAACTGCGCCGTCGACGCTCAGGTCGTCGCTCCCGCCCTATTTCGACACGCTTCTCCATGCACCTCGTGCTGCGCTCGACACTAGCCAAAGGCTTGTGGTCTTTCGTGCGTGGCAAAAACCGTGACCTGATCCTGCATCTGACAGCTAAACATGCGACCAAAAGCGGCGTCGAAGTGCTCTCGAGTGGCAACGCCGGCAATCACCTCCACCTGCACGTGCGCGTTGGGAGCCGTCGCCAATACAACCACTTCGTACGCGCGCTGGCAGGCGACATTGCGCTTCAGTTGCGAAAAATCATCGGGAGAGACGGCGCTCGCCTACCTGACATAAATTTTTGGGACCGCCGACCGTTCTCGACAATCGTAGGCACACTTCGCTACGTGGCAACACTCACCGATTACTTGAAAGTGAACCAGCTCGAGGGGAATGGAGTGCCACGCGCTTTTGCCCGTATAGTGGTCGATAAATGGCGCCGGGGAATTTGGGCCGAGCGGGAGGAAGACGACCCGCAACTCGCTCGACATTTTTCGTGATGCAAATATTTGTTCATGCTGGCGCGGCGCTTTGACACGGCAGTTGCGCGCTCAAAAATCTCATGCCAGAATAAAAACGTGTGCGCCAGGAAGCTGGCGTCAACTAGCGGAGATATCCGCCAACGTAAACTTCGGGATAGAGCGATCTCGCGAAACACAACATCAATGGGCCATCAAAATATGAAAATATTAAATTTAAAAATCGCGGCAGCCAAAATCATTAAACGAAGCGCGTTCCGCGACATTGGAGTTCAAATCTCCACGGTAATCGCTTTGCTTCTCGCCACAGCCCAGGCCCACGCCACCAATTTCGAATTCAAATCACCACTCGACCGCTTCGAAATCGAAGTCACCGATGGCCTCGCCTATTTTCAAGGCCAACCGGTGGATGAAGAACCTTTTGCGGCGATCCAGACTTTGTTCAATAGCGAGATACCCAACGCTTGCCCCCCCGCCTTAGGCAAACCCGATCTCACGATCACGCGCAAAATGGATGACTCTGAACCGTTCGATAAAGCGGCCGCCAAAGGCAGTAGCTCAGACAAACGGGTGATCTATTTAAAAAAGCGCCAAGTTTCTGATGGCACGAATTGTATCGACATCAAAGGCAATGGCGTTTACTTGTTGCCCCAACATCGCAATTGGTTCACTGGCCTAAAAAAAGCTTCGATCATAATTAAAAACTCTTTCAAAATCGTCAAAGACGAGCGCACTGTGGTGGAGTTTGAGCGTACGCCCACAGGCTGGCGTAACAAAGACCCCCAGCTTTTTACCAATTGGGTTTTCTTCGAAAAGTTTTTAGATATTTTAAATTCTTTTCCCATCAACTATCGCGTCGACCTCGATGCCGCAAAGTCTTTAACTTCTTTTGAGTTACACACCGGCGATAAAGTTTTTATGTTCGTCAAAGTCGCCAATAAAACATGGGCAGTGAAGCAACCACAATCAGTGTGGCTTACAGCCTCAGGCAACTTCGGCATTTTCGAAGACATGAAACCCGAGATGTGGATTAGTCCATACGAAAAAACTCTGCGCATGATCACCGACGCCCGCGCACCAGTTGAGAAACGCGTGCAAGCGGTGCGCGCGCTCGTCGACAATTGGGGGCCTGACATTAAATATGCTTTTCACGGAGTTTTATTAAATGAAGCTGAAAATGCGAGAGTACGTCGCGAGATCGTGCTCGTCTTGCGCAATTACCCGAGCGACGATAACTTTCGTGTACTCGCTTATGCATTGAAAGCCACCAACGACGGCGACTTGCTCTTCACGCTCACCAAAACTTTGCGCATTCGCAACCCGAAGGGCCCTGTCATTGAAGAAAATGATGCTGACGATGTGATTCAACAAAAAATCACCGCGTGGATGACCTGGGCGAAGACGCTGAAATAGTTACGGTGCTTAAAAAACCGAGCGGTTCATGCTCGATTTTTTTGATAGCAAAGCCGGTGTGTAAAATTTAAAATACTATTGGCCGCCTGCCGTAATAGCTCTTGCTTTCACACGCGCGGCTTCAATCACCTGTTCCACCGAAGTATTTCGCAACATTGCTGATGAATTATCGAGCAAAATACGATGTCGCAACACTTCGAAAAGCGCGACATCGACATCGTCGAGAGTCACTTCACTGCGGTTATCCAGCCAAGCTGCTGCTTGCCCCAAAGATTGCAAAGCCATCGAGGCGCGCGGGCTAGGGCCCGCTAGAATTTTCAACTGGTGTATACCCAACGCAGCGGCTTCAGCTGGTCGCGTGAAGCGCACAATATTCAAAATGTAATTCTTGATGTCAGTTGGTACGATTACGCGCGCTCGATCGAGTTTTATCGCTTCAAGCACTTCAACCGGTACTTTTTTAATTTCTCTTTGCACGACAGACTCACTTGCGTCGCTCGCAGCCAATTCTTCGGCTGTGTGCATCTCTAGAATTTGCCTTTCTTCTTCAAACTCGGGGTACCTCACAATCACCTTCATTAAAAATCGGTCAAGCTGGGCGATCGGTAAGCCATTGGTGCCCAAATCGCTGATCGGGTTCTGCGTCGCCATGACAAAGAAAAATTTAGGTAAACTGTACGTGCCAGAGGGCAAAGTGATTTGGCCTTCTTCCATAGCTTCGAGAAAGCCACCCTGCGCGCGCTCAGAACCACGATTGATTTCATCTGCCAAAACAAAATTATTGTAAATAGGACCTGGCACATAAGAGTAATGGCCTGTGCGATCTGGGTCTTCTTTGTACTGCATGGTGATATCACTTGCTGAGACATCGGAAGTGAACTGCAGTCGACCAAACGAACCAGTAGTCGCTTTCGCTAAAGTTTTTAACGTACGTGTTTTAGCTAAACCCGGTAAGCCTTCAACCAATATGTGACCTTTAGTCACCGTTAGAGCCATTAAAATTCTTTGAATGAATTCTTCTTGGCCTACCACGTGTTCACGCAATGTCTGCTTGATTTGCGCCATAGCGGCCTGCGACTCCTGACGACTGTAAACCCCGGCTGAGTGACCCAATGCCGCTTCAACGCACATATCTGGATTTAAAATTTTGGCCACCGCGCTATTGCCGTAAGTCAGCGGTGCCGCCGATACGATCAGCGCGAACGCAGACCAAATGCCAAAAATAGATTTTTTCATAATTCTGAACTCCTTGATTTCAAATCCTTAGATAAAATTTCATTGCAATCGTCAGACGAAAAGCTGTCTGGAATATTCAGACGTGTTTGATAAAGACTTAACGATAATAAACTTGTGGCAATTTCTTCGTCTAGCAACGGCTGACCCGCTGCCGAGTTTTCGGCTTTTAATTTTCTAGCCAGCTCTAGCTCTTCAATTAAACGCTTATGTTTTTCATCTAAGAAATTTAATAGTCTTTCGTTGTCACGAACCTCAGGCTCGTCGGCTCGCCACTGGGTTACAGTTTTCTGAATCTGTGCTTGTTGTGACTTCGACCATGGGCCACTCGCGCCATATCCTAAATCAAAAGCCGCCATTTGTTCGAGCAAATCAGCTGGTGCTTTTCGCTGCATAAAACCCTCGATAAAAACTTGGGCGGTGGCTATGCTTTCTGAACCGACTGCATTAGAAAAACTTTTCCCAGGCGATGTACTTCGAGCCGCGTACTTTTCGAAGGCCTGAACCGCGGTCTCTTGCAATCGTGATAAAGTTTCAACTTGTTTTGCAAAATCAATATTAAAAGTTTGAGGTGCACTTGCAGGCCTGTTGTTCTTTTCGCTTGGAGAATCCGTTTCGCTGTCTTCGCGATCACTAGCCCTAGTCACATCATCGCCTACTTGCAAGCGCAACCGCGAATGGCTCTCTACAAGCTTCCATTGCGGCACCAGTGGGCGCGGTGGCCCTGGCGGATGGTAAGACTGTGCACCGCTTTCATGACGAACCGGCGTCGTATCGAACTCTACAAAATGGTAAGGCTGATCAGTTTTGCTGATGAGAATATGCGCGTGGGCTTCGAATGAAGTCACCGTCGGGCTAGAGACTCTATAACCCACTACCTTTTCAACAGCCAACGAAGACTCTTTTTGATCTTTCAATATCATTGTCACCGATGCGTCGAAGAGACCTGCCGCGCCCGAGCATTGATAAACAAACACTCCGTCTTGCACAAATTGACCAAGAGTACGCCAAGCATTGTCATATTGTTTTTTCTTCGCCGGACTGTCGGTGTAGTAACCGGTATTTGCATAAACTGAGCTCAAATCCGCCAATGAAACTGTGTCTTTGTCTTTCACAAATGTTTTAAGCTCAGTAGCCAACTCAACTGCGTCTATACTGTGAAGCTGCCGCATGACTGGCAAAACACTTCTCGCCGGCACCTGCAGGTCGTCAGAATTTAACCGGGTGTATAAGAAATCTGGACGATAGGTAATCGTGTATTTCAGGGCTCTGTTTTGGTGTTCATAGTCGAATATCGCGAAATACATCCCATTTTGCGGGCTGCGATTCACTACATAATTTTCAGAAGCTATGATCTCATCACTATAAGCTCCAATAAATTGTACAGAAGTCATTTTCCAACCCGTAAAGCTGGGCAACGCTAACAGGCTACGCGTCGGGTAAACTCGTCCAACAGATTTTAAACTCATGTCGGATTCGACATCCAACCCCTCTTTCAAAGAAGCTTGCTGAGATATCGAAGGCACATTCGCATTTGTCATTAAATTCAAATACTCAGGCAGAACACCATTTGCCGGGATTTTTGTGAACTCAAACAAATCTCTCTTGTTTCTTCGAGCCTCCTCGGTATCTCTATTCTGCATATCAAAAGAGCCATCCCAGGAATTGTAGGATGCATCCGCACTACCTGGTAGAGCGGATGAAAAATTAGGCATCTGCCAGTCCATATTTGAACCCGTCAAATAAATTATGGCCGATCCTAAAACTGTAGATAAAACCGTGCTATGACCCCCACGCACACGCGACTCATCACTGCGTTGATTTTCTTTGTATGCCATAACTGCTTTTTTGGCGTTTCTCTTACGAGGTAGAGACTTATTAAACGAGACCTCTCGCGCACTTCTTGCTCGCATCTCCCAATAATTGGGGTGCAATGAAACCCCGTACCACTCAAGATCCGTTGCCAGCGTCGATGGCTTATAGCGCTCGGAATCGCGCAAATAGGCTTCGGTCCAAGAATTGAAATTATATCGATGATTTTGCCGAGCGGGATTGTGGACAATTTGCTCCTTGTACCCATGAAGACGTCGAGCCAAATGTTCAAACGTCGGGTCAACCTCAGCTTCGAGAAAATGCAATAAATGATTATAAAAATAATTTCGATAAGCGGCTTCGATCGCCACACGTCGATAAAAACGATCCTCATTGCCAACACTTTGCGTGCCACTTTGTAAAGCCGCGAATAAAAAACCGTCAAATTCAGCTTGTGACAGAACGACTTGATGCGGTTTTTGATCAACCCCTTCAAAAGTTAATCTTACCGATTGTGATAGTGCCTCCGTCGAAACTGCGGGTTGAGGCGGCATTAAGTTTTCTCTTTCTCGCTGCGTAGAAGAAAATTTGTTTAGCAACCTCAGTACCAGTTGTTTGTAAGTACTGAATTCTATTTTAGGCTTATGATCAGGCCTCACATTGCGTGTTTTAATAAATTCAATTCGTAACGTTGAGAGCAAATGCTGATCTTCAATATCGAACGGAATAGCCTTTAATGATGAGTTGTCTACGCCCACCGGGACCAACTCTATTTGCGCCGGGCGCAAAGACATTGATTTCAAATGACTTAGTGCCAAAATAAAATTTTGCTTTTTTATACTCTCAAGACGCC
>JAYUVI010000201.1:0-8347 GCA_043754135.1 Bdellovibrionales bacterium
CTCGCCACCAAAGATGGGTTTTCGAGAGTCTGTTCGGCGAGAGGGAAAATCTGTGATGCCCAATCATTAATAGCTTCACGTCGGTCGGCAGAGAAACAACCACTTTGTACGCGTGACAGAGTTTGCAAACGTACATTGTTCGCATAGTAACCGCTGTAATCGTTCATGCAATTCAGCTGCGGGTTTTTCGCCATGTTGTATTTAAAGGCCAGCGCATTGAGCTGTGGCAACAATTGGGCACGCATTGCGGGGTTAAGTGCCATCTTGCGCGAGATTTCAGCCAACTGAAGCATATCGGTCACGCCGGTTTTCATTTCACGTAACTGATTCTTGAGAGCAGAGTCGCCGCCGAAAGCCGCGCGAATCGCGTTCATACGACTCTTAATTCGACGCCGTTCGCTGTCGGTTTTAGCACCGTCTAAGTCGCTCTGTAAATTGTCGATAATGTCATCAAGTACTGCTTTGCGGTCTTCTTCGCCATCTTTACCGGGACTCTCTTTGCGCGATTTCGCCGCCAAGCAACGGTAGTGTTCACCCATATGTTTTGAGTCGTCGGCAATGTTAACAGCTTCGCCATTGATCACTTTGAATTCGCAATCTGAGTCGGCTTCGCCTTCTGCTAAAGTTTCGACTTTGGTTTTTTCTAGTTTGTCGATGAACTCTTGTAAGTACGCTAAAATTTCTTCAGGGCCTTTGTAGCGGTCGACGTTTACATCTTGAATACACGCGCCGACCAGACACGAATTTTCAAAACGCGCGAATGTTTGATAGCGTTCTTCATTTTTTTGCACGTACTTGCCGCTCTTCTCGTCTCGCTCCCAAGGCCCACCAACTTTGCGGTCTTCAAGTACGACATTAAAAGTTTGACCAGTTGATTTTGAAACCAACGGGGCTGTGTACCAGGCATTCACCGCGGGCATATTGGGGTCTGGCCCAGGTGCAGTTGGTGAAGCAGCAGTAGCTACTGCGGGCGCCGTTGCGGAAGCGTCTGCTGCAGCAGTTGTTGCGGCAGGCGCATCAGAGGCATTCGTTCGTGCTGTCAATTTCTCGCGTACAATAACTCTGGCTACAGCTGTCTTAGCTTGAGCGGCTTTTTTGGAAGCTGTTCGTGCAGGGGCTTTTTCAGACGCATGGCCCGAACGAAATATTTCATCGTGTATAAATTTGCATCCCTCTGTGGTGACATCAGCGCAAGAAGATGAACTGGCTTCAGTCATTTGCGAAGCCGTTTGCGTCCACGCTTTTGAAAGCCCGAGAGTCACCATTAACAGTCCCCACAGTACATGCCGGTGATTAAGAGTTGATGTCTTCATGCAAACTTCCTCCTCGAAAGTATCGTTAGCGCCAGGTCAAAAAGACCTTTCGCCTCAAGCTTTTAATTAACAAGAAGTGCTCCAACCCCTCTCGCGACATGCCAGTACGCAAACTGTTGAATTCTTTAGAAAATTCTCAACCAATAGAAACGTAAAAAAGTTATACAGGTGACGAACTCGTAGAATAGTTCTTGGCCAAGTACAAATTTCAATAAGTAAATCAGACCGTTGTGAACGGTTAAAGGTTCGACTACCAAAAGTGACTCTTTTGCGCTTTTCAAGCCTAAATCGTCGCCCGATTTAACGGAATCGAGTTCCCATTTCTCGCAGATTGCGCCTTATAGCGACCATCGTAGGCATAGGGATTGCTCGTTACAAAGAGCCTAACCGGAACGTGGAGTGGGACTATGCCTAAAATGACTACAAAAATGAGCTTTTTTACATCATTGATCGTCGGTTTTGTGAGCGTCGTATTTATCGCGGCTTGCGGTAAAAACGGTGACCATGGTTCTAAAAAATTCCCCAATGAAGTTTGTAAAAGCGATGAAACCTTAGATCTGCAAAAGTTGAATGCTGAGCGCATTGAAACAATGAAAAGCGCCAGTCCTGGCGGCGACGATAAATCTGTATTATTTGTTGTTCGCACTTGGGCTATTGAAGACAAAATGACCTCTGAAAGCTTTCCGATCAATAGCAGCGTGATCAACCTTAACAACATGCCATCTCAGTTGAATGCCACTGCGTTTGAAGCTTCTGGTTTTGCGGCTGAATTAACAGATAAAAACTGCGAAACTTTAGAAATCACATACAAGGGCCCAGGCTTAGCGGAACCTTTGCGTGGTCACATTATAGGCATGTCACACAGAGCCGCTCGCATTGAGGCTATATCGTCTGACTCGCAATCTAAAATTTTTATCGAGCTAAAGTTAGATGATGTCCCCAATCGTAGTCGTGGCGATCAAGGCAAAAATAGAGATTTCAAAAATTCATGGGCTGATGGCCGACTTAAACTCACGGTTTTAATTCGCGAGACGGTGTCGGGCGGTGAAGAGCGCCAAGTCAAAATCATTCAAGAGTCGGTTTTAAATAAAGATGTCGAAGTGAAGTTACACATGTCGATTATGCATCGCATGTTTGGACAATTGCAGGTGCGTCGTAATGGCGCCGCCGCTTCTCCGCGCGTGCAACAACTTTCAGCAAAATTTCAAGATGCTCAACAGAATAACAGCGACACTATGCCCGTTATGTTTTCTGAACTCTTGAGTTTGAAAGAAGCGATCGATGGTCAACCGGCGCCGACTACACAACCGGCTGACCCGGAACAACCTGACCCGCAGGCCGGTACTCCACCCACTGACGACGGGCAACCCGGCGAAGGTGGTGGTACCGGTGGAACAGGCGAAGGCGGCGGTGCCAATGCTTCAAACAATTCGAGTTCAGCAGCCGGAGCAAACGCATTGACCGCAGCAGCTGGTGGCGCAAGCCCAAGCAGCGTCGAGAATAAAAAAGCAGCCGACGCAAAAACTAAAAAAGCTGAAAAAGACAAGGCCGCAAAAGCTGCGGGAGAGCCAGGTTTCTTTGATCAAATGCTTACAGCAGCGGGGCAGGTAGTGGCTGGTGTTGGAACAGTAGCAGGCGAAGCCGTCGAAGGTGTCCGCAATTTATTTAAAGAGGCCGATAAAGATGCGTCGAAAACTGGTGCGACTGCAGCTAAAGATCCCGCACCAGCAAAGTTAGCCACTGATGCAAAGTTAATAGAAGGTGCCGCTCACCCTACAGCGGTTGGTGGTGAGAAAATCGTGGTGACAACTCGCAGTGGTACACTCGGTACTCCTGTAGCAGGCAAAAATGCAGCGCGTGCAGCTGACGAAGCCCACCCCGCACCCGCAGGTGAAGAGAATGCCGATGAAAGCGAAGAGACCCAAGCCAACTCCACATTACCGGTGGATCTTCGGCTTCGCGCTCAAAAGTTGATGGCCGCGCGTTCAAGCTTAAATCGCGCACCCACCGCCGGCGCCGAAGTCCATTTGTCGCCGGTACGTGCGCATGCGTCTTCTACGGAACAAAACATACTCGCGGGTGGCAATGAAACGCCCACGACAGAAGACAACGCTGGTGTTTTGACTAAGGTCACTCGCTTTTTCAAACGTTTCGGTAATAAAGCTTATTACGCCGTTGCCGATAATGCCGAACAAGCCACTGCCAATGAGTATCGCAAAGAAGCCGAATTAGCTTGGGGCCAAGTCGATAGTAAAAAGAAACAAGTTCAAGGCGCTATGGCGGTCTATGTACGACAACCAGCTAGTCTTGCCGAACAACGAGCTTTTGCTGAAGACCTAGGGGAACTCGTAACGTTTACAGAAGCTGCACAATATTTAGATTCGGAAGTTTTGCGTCTTGAAGCTGAAGCCCAAAATACTCGCGAAAATGGCACGACAAGTTCGAATGCTTTAGCCACTTTCAAGCGCCTCGTTAATTAAACACGCTCGAGTCGCGCGCTCTTGACCATAAATTTTTTAAGTGATTTGTCGTTGAAGATCACACTCACTTTTTGTTGATCACCCGAACCTTCAACCTGAAAAATCGAACCCACACCAAAAATCGGGTGACGCACGCGTTGCCCACGTTCGAAGCCTTTAGCCGCTGTGCTATTCGCGCTGGTTTCTGAATTTTCGAAACCTGCAAAATCATCTTCGTAATTGTGAAACGGGTTGGCGTGTTTGTCGCTGCCACGGCCCTTCATGCGCTCACTGCGAAAGCCTAATGGACGAGTCGCGCCGCCCGCGCTGGGCCCAGTGTCAGTGCCATATTTTTCGGTATAGCGATCGAGAAATGCGGGTCGTTTGAGTGTAGCATTGGCTGAAATGTACTGCTCGGGTATTTCGCTGATAAAGCAGCTGACGGGGCGAAATTCTTCTTGGCCGTAAACACGTCGTGATTTCGCATAACTCATGTAAAGATTTTCGCGGGCGCGAGTCATGCCCACGTAGCAAATGCGGCGTTCTTCTTCGAGTTGATCCGGGTCATCCATCGACCGCGCTGAGGGAAAAAGCCCGTCCTCAAGCCCCACCATAAACACATTTTTAAACTCTAGTCCCTTCGACAAGTGGAAGGTCATCAAGGTCACTGCTTCAAGGCTTGCGTCTTGCTTGTCGGCATCAGTGATCAGCGCCATTTGTTCGAGAAATGCTTGCAGTGTAGCTTCGTCTTCACGCTCTTCTTCAAATTGCAAAATCGCGTTCTGAAATTCTTGTAGGTTCTCAAGTCGCGCTTCAGATTCTGGTGTACGTTCTTCGCGCAGTTTAGTGTCGTACTGGGTGAGCTCCATAATCTTCGTGCAGATTTCAGAGGGTAAAACACCGCGCGCATCGCTCGTGAGTTTTTCAATTAGATGGCGAAAATTTTGTAACTTATTACAAGCGCCCGCGTGTACAAGTCTTTGCGTGGCCACTTGGTAAGAGGCATCGTGCGCCGACATTTTATGATCGCGAGCATATTGCGCCACTTCTTCAAGGGTCGATTTACCAATACCGCGAGTGGGAGTGTTCACGACCCGGTAATAGGCCACGTCATCGTGGGGGTTTAAAACCATGCGCATATAACAAATTAAATCTTTGATCTCTTTGCGCTCATAAAATTTCACCGAACCAATTAAACGGTACGGGACCCCGTAACTGCGCATCTGCTCTTCAAATACCCGCGACTGAGCATTGGTGCGGTAAAAAACGGCAACGTCGTTGTAAGTGTAGCGCCCGCTTCGCAAAAGGTCTTCGACCTTGCGCACGACAAATCGAGCTTCATCGTACTCATTATTTTCTGCTTGAATCGAAATTTTCGAACCTTCTTCATTCGAGGTGAAAAGCACTTTATTTTTGCGCTGAGTATTTTTCGCAATCACGTGTGATGCGGCCTCAACGATATTGCGGCTCGAGCGATAATTCTCTTCAAGTTTGACCACGCGGGCTTCTTTAAAATCTTTTTCGAAATCGAGAATATTTTTAATATCAGCGCCACGCCAGCTGTAGATCGATTGATCTTCGTCACCCACCACGCATAAGTTGCGGTGTTCGTCGGCGAGCATTTTAATAATCAAATACTGAATGTGGTTCGTATCTTGGTACTCGTCGACTAAAATAAAGCGAAATTTATCGCGGTAGCGCGCTAAAACCTGCGGGTGCTTTACAAACAAGTCATAGGTTTTAAAAAGCAGATCATCGAAATCAAGAGCATTGGCCCGATGCATTTCATCTTCGTAGGTTTGGTAAACTTCAAGAGCGGTTTCATCCATCTGCAAACTGTTGCGACCGCCGCTGAAAGATTTACGGCTGTGCCCATCGTAATTGCGAGCTTGTTCTGGGCTCAGTGCTAACATTTTCGCTTGTGAAATTTGATGGCGAAAACTTTTAGGTGGAAAAACTTTGTCATCCAACCCCATGTCTTCAGAAATTTTCTTGAGCAAACTCAGTTGATCGCCGTCATCGTAAATGACGAAGTAAGGTGAGTAGCCTATGTGCTGAATTTCGCCGCGCAAAAGCCGTGCGCAAGAGGCGTGAAAAGTTGAAATCCACAATGGCTCGTGCAGCGGTATGCCCATCCGGCCAAGTAGGGCTTCAATTCTATGGCTCATCTCTTTCGAGGCTTTGTTTGTAAACGTCACTGCCAAAACTTGCCCAGGTGTGGCCTCGCCCTGAAGAATAATATTCGCCACACGATAGGTGAGTACGCGGGTTTTACCCGACCCCGCACCCGCGAGCACGAGCAGCGGCCCGGTCACTGTTTCAACAGCTTCGCGTTGCGGCGGATTTAATTCTTTGAGTAGTGTTTCAATATCCATGATGTGAATTGGTATTGCTAACCTAGTTTTTGCGAAGACTCAACTTCACCGGCGGTGTTGCTCTGCGTTTCTTGACACGGTTATCGCAATAGCGAGACGCTGCTAATATGCAAAAAATAATTTTTCTTTTGATCTGCGGATTTTTAGTAGTGGGTTGTCAAAGCGAAGCGAAAATCACCAAGGCACCGCCCGAGGCACATACAGAAAAAACCCGTCAGGCGACGACAACCTCAGCCGAGAATATTTCGCGCGTGGTGACGACTACCCTTGAAGTGGCGCTTTCATCATCAACATCCTCATCTGTGTCTGAAGCGCAAAAGCAAAGTCTCGACGAAAACTTGCAAAAGGCTATGATCGAGCAGCTGCCTATTTTTGAGGCTTGTTGGGGCGGCACCGGCAAAGAAGATATTATTCACCTTCATGGCTCTTTTAGGCTCACTGCCAAGGGCGCAGTTGTGCGTTTTCGTACATTGGAATGGGGTGGCGGTCCGACTCGCCAACAGGAGTGTTTGACTAGTAAAATTAAAGGCTTAGAGCTTCCATCTGTGGTGGCAGGGCAGACTCCTCCCGCTAAAGGTTATTGGGTGGGCACGCTCACCTTCAATCGCGGTTACGGACTATCCACATCGGAGCCCCGTCATTTTGAGAAGTCTAAAGCCCCCTGATTGACTTCAATTCTGCGCTGTGCAATATATTCTAACCTCTTGATCTTTTAATGGAATTCAAAGACAAGAGACGCTCTATTCATTCAGAAAGGTATTTTAGGAATGGCAAAACTGTCTTCGATCAATAAAAACAATCGCCGTCGTGCACTTTCAACCAAGCATTACAAAGCACGCAAAGAACTTCGCGCTCAATCGATTGATACAAAGCTTTCTGATGAAGATCGTCAGGCCGCCTTTTTGAAACTTCAAAAAATGCCACGCGATGGTTCACCAATGCGTGTAGTGAATCGTTGTGTAATCACTGGTCGCGCTCGCGGTACCCTGCGCAAGTTTGGTCTGAGCCGTATTAAGTTTCGTGAGTTAGCGCTCACAGGCAAAGTCCCCGGCGTTACTAAGGCTTCTTGGTAGTCTCTTAAAAATCACCAATATCAGCGTTACGAACTCAAATTATCCGCGTTTGTTTCTCTTCGATACTGTTTGCGCCTTCGTCGGTGCCGCTATTTATTTTTTCCTATTCGATTTTATGATTCAGGTTTTAGCGCTGCCATTTTCGGTGGTGCAAATGCAGTTGTGGGCCAATTTTAGCTATGGCGTTTATGGATTGGGGCTATTTGTTCTACGGCCCCAAAACACCAGACCTTTTCAATTTCTTATAACGATGAATTTTGTCTACGCGGCCTGTTGTCTAGCGATGGCATTGTGGCTCTATGTAACTGGTATTGCGAGTTGGGGCGTTCTGTTAATTTTAGCAGAAGCAGCAGTGATCACGGCTCTAGCTTTTATAGAATACAGATATATAACAGCAATTGTCGAGGGGGAGAAAAATGAACACCGAATACGCGGTCATTTTTAAAACCAAACGCAATTTGCCGATGCCTTTAGAGTACGGCGACATGTCGCAGAAGTTACTTGAGCTGGCGAAGAAACAAAAAGGTTTTATTAGAATAGATTCAGTTGCCGACACGAGCGGTAACGGTATTTCGGTCAGTTACTGGGAGTCCCTTGAGGCGATTTGCGATTGGAAGCAGAACTCGGTTCACCTTCAAGCGCAAAGCGAAGGTAAAGCGAATTGGTACGAAGACTACACTGTCGAGATCTGCGAAATTATTCGTAGTTATAAAAAGTAGTATTATTTCCGCCTATAGCGCGTTGGGTGAGTGGGCAAAACATTCGTGCGAATGGTGGCGTGACTTAAGCTGCGGAGTTGGCTTTTACCCTAATTAAGTTTGCGGTTACTCAAGATTTAGCTCGATAAACAGTTTTTGATTTATCACCTTTGCGAACCAAAAGATTATTTTTAACAGCTTCACCGAGATCGCGGCTGGCGCTAGCAGTTGAAAGGTTCTTATTTAGCCTAATATAATCTTTGCGAGAGAATGATTGATCTTTAAAATGAGCAAGCGCATAGGCCATTCTATCTATCGCGGTCAGCTTTAGAGGTTTAAATTCATTTTTAAACAATTCTAGACTTTCGTTGATTACTGAAAGAGAAAACTCAGTAAAGTGGGTGGCGCTGCCCGCGTTATCGGATTGCT
>JAYUVI010000202.1:0-3744 GCA_043754135.1 Bdellovibrionales bacterium
CACCTGCGGTTAGTCCCGAAATTTCGTGACTATGCCTTTAGCTCCGGTAAGGACTTTGGTTTTGCATTTGTACATACGAATAGAAGTCGATCAAACGCCTCTTCTGGCCACTTACGCCGATTAAATCGTACCCTGAAGGTTGAGCGGGTGTATTGACTAAGTTAAAATTCTGTTTCTAGCAGGTCGTCTGGCTCAAGTTTTTTGCCATTGTGTTTTGTGAGATTTTCTTTTTTTCGATAGTAGTTTGATATCGCGTGGTGCGTGATCTCGAGAGCTCGCGCCATAATCTTTGGTCTGACAGCAAGGCAGAGCCTAAGCTGAAACGGAAAGCTCAAGACCCACTGGCGAATGGGCTCTACAGGCAAGACAGAGTCGACGAGGTGAGCCGCGATCTCGCTCATGCGACGGGCACCACATGATGGTGCAAAACCCACGGCGCTTGCAACTGAACGCAACCAAGTGTTCAGCGTTGTTAGGCGACAATCAAATTTGGCAGGATTCGCACTGGGTGCGCAAAAACCCGTGAGCCAATATCCCGCAGCGCAAGTACTCGTTAAACTCTTTGATCACGAAATCTGGACTCCAAGCAAACGACTGGCATCGCACCTCCAGCACCTCTCGCAAGGGGGCGGCCCCTGCGCGATCTCGATAAGTCTGTATCTGCTCGGCTATTTCGTAAGCTTGGCAGTAGAAGCTATGACGAAATAGTTGCCCCATGGAATCCCCCTATAATTAGTTTTCATTACTAGTTGCAACGGATGTACCAGCGATGGCGGCCAAATATAAATTACACACTGTAAAGATTATAAATTTAAAAAAATGGGCTTCGCCTTTACTTTGTCACGCCATTAATTTAGTAAACACTAAATTTATTAAATACTAAATTATTAAAAGGAGGCGTGAGTTAAAAATATCTGAGACCACTGTTCTTAGACAATTCAAACAACTACATAAAAAGGATAGGTTATGAAAAAAATGTTAACTTTATTGATGACTGGTTTTGCTGTTATCTCGCAAGTTGAAGCCGCTTCACCACGACCTCAACCGCGAGCTCGCGATGACATGTCGAGAGCAGAAAGACTTATGCCAGATGGTACAATGCTACTAGGTTTAGACGATCACCTGCCCAAGAACTACAATGTGTACTATAGGAATACGCAAGGTATGAATGTTGTGGGCGTTGCCCCGCTGCCTGTCTTGCAGGCCGAACTCGATCGCTTAGATCTGGGTTATAGAGCCATTGAGTTTATGCCTGGCACTGGCTTAGGCGCGGTTAATATAGTAGCCTTGAATCACACTTTTGTCAGAGGCTGCACATGCCCTGCGGATTTTAAAGAATTTTATATTGGTGTATTGGTCGCACCTGTTGAAGACGGCAGCAATATTGGATTTAATGTTGTTCGTCTGTTCGAAGGATCTAACCACAGCCACCGCATTGCTGTGATGGCTAAAAAATTCGACTCCTACACCCAATTGGCGCAAGTAAATTTTGACGGGGCTACTGGTCATGCCGCTATGGGCGTGTGGGGCGACAACTACAAGCCTTTTATTGATTTAAAGGTCAATTCACAGCTGACGGCCGGAGACACTGCTTTTCAAGTCGTGTTTCGCACACCGGGCAAAATGATCAATCGCGATAACGCTTTTTATTATTTTGCGGGCGGCGGTAGCTCACGTGTAGCCAATTGGGTGGCAGCCGACTCAATGACTATTGACCCTCAGGGCCCCACACAAATCGGCACTTTTTTAAGGACTGTCGGTTATACGCCTGTACAAGCCGAAATTTATGATTCTATAAATATAGATCAGACACAAAAAAATGCGCTGAAGTTTACCCCTTAGTCAGACCCGCCACCGCGGTCTATCTTGCTTAAAACTGCGGTGGATTTTATTTGACTAAAAATTTTCTATTTTCAACGAGCATCGCCAGCAGATCTTCTTTATCAAGAATCAGCGTTAGATTGCGCAGCGAAATCAGCGGTGATTGCGATTGCATTTCAGCCATTGCGGCATTCGGTATTTTGTCTCTAAGTAGACGTGGCTGCCGCCCTGGTATAGCCGACCAAACGACCCAAGAGTTTTTATCTTCATTTTGCCTGAGCTGTAAAAAACCCACTGACCTGAGAAACAACCACTCGTAAGACTCAACACCAATAACTAGGTGAGATTGGTGCGAAAGCTCAAGGGCCTTCAGCCCATTCAATAAAAGAGACTCCCAGTGCACTAGTGAATGAGCCAATACGGTCATCAGAAACTCATCGCCCTGCATCCCTAATATGGCATGATTGGGGGCCGTGAGAAGATCACCTATTCGGCCCAAAATATTCAAAAAAAGATCGCTCCCTGGTCGCATGTCGGGAATTTCAGAAAGAACATACTCTCTGGGCACAATCGCCTTCCAGAGCTGTTCTTGCGAACCACCTTCGCGTGATATTGTTTTCTTCGAAGAAGCGTACCACAATTGTTTAACGAGAAAGATATTGTGCGCGATAGATAAAATACGGTAGCGCAAATCTAAACCGATTTGTCTTTTTAATTCTGCATTTATTTCTACACGCTGACCTTGGGCGTTTATGTAATGATTAGCCACAAAGCGACGGCCTGTTTCGGCAACAAGCTTCGACGGGTCATTCTGGTAAGCCGTATAAGGAATGATCAGGTTTAAATTCTCGCCGGCGCCAGTGTCGAGCATCACCTGCCAATAACCCACAACTTGATTTTCAATAGTGGCCACAACGCGAACTGTTCGCTTATCTTTCAAACGGTCATTTTCGCGAAATTTGGGCTCTTCTGCCCCCAACTTAGCCTCCTTGTAGTAGGCATCAACGCCGCCTTTAGCTATGGCTATATCTACAGTCTCGTCTTGTGGCCAAACATCTACGGCCGATGATACCGGGCTTGAATAGTCGACATAGCCTTGGCCCGAAGCGTTTCGCTTGGGCTGCAATTGCAATGTTGTGTTCATTAAAGTGTGAGGCTCACCATACAAGGCCCCCGCAAAGAGTAATACCTTGTAGGGCTCACCTACAGCCGTGAGGCCTACTGAGGGATTGTCCTTGTCGAATATAGCCATCCGTGGCCCATATCGGAGAGTGAGACTGGCGGTCTCATTCTCGAGAGCTGAGTAAGCATTTAATCGGTAAATTTCAGGGTTCAGCGCTCCCAGGAGCAGAATTCTTGCACAATTTATGTCCTGATTTTTTCTTGCATCAGCCCAAACTGTAGTTGAAACACCTGTCAAAATAAGCAACACGGCGGCGACGGTACCTACAATTTGTGAAATCTCAAATGACATTGTCAGCCTAGTGTTTTCCTTATGCGTTTTGGATTGGTGTCGTAACCCACAATCAATAAGCAATGAGAGACCAATTTATCTAAAACGGCCTGATAAGAGTGTTGGCTGTTCACAATAGATTGATTAATACGTACGCCCATTTGATAATCGTGTATCAATTGGCTCACCAAATCGATATTCTCGACCTTAAATTGTTTTCGTATTATACCCTCATTCACTATTTTTTTTATGCGCTCGACACCTAGGTTTTTATTTTTTGTTACAATTTTTCGAACTTCAGAATCGAGACTCGCATAGTAGTAACGTAAAATAAAAACCGAAGCCAACTGGGGGTTGTCGCGGTAAATGCTGGCGGTCACTGTCAGATACTGAGCGAGTTGATCTACCGGAGAATCAATATCTTTCAGTCGCGCATCTGTTAAAGTACGGATTTGCTCCACGGCTTCGCG
>JAYUVI010000203.1:0-4013 GCA_043754135.1 Bdellovibrionales bacterium
TTCGAGCTCAATTAAATCTTGAGCGCCTAAAACTTTACCGCGGCGATACTTTTGCGTCGAAAGCTTAAACTCAGGCGACATCGACAAATTCATACCTAAGTCGAGATCGCTCAGCACAATCACTAGCGTTTGCAATTCTTCAGCTAAATCAAACGCCACTCCGGCAAATTCAAAACACTCCGCCGGATTGGCCGGTATTAGCACAACATGTTCGGTGTCGCCGTGAGAAAGTGAAGCCGCCGCGCGCACATCACCTTGCATGGTGCGTGTGGGTAAACCTGTAGACGGCCCTGCACGTTGCACATCCCAAATCACTGCTGGTACTTCGGCAAAATAACTAAGCCCGGCCGCTTCAGCCATTAGCGAAAGGCCCGGCCCACTCGTCGCCGTCATTGCGCGACTGCCAGCCCAACCGGCACCAATCACCATATTAATTGCACTCAGTTCGTCTTCAGCTTGCACTACGGCGAAATCTTTTTCCTCAGTCTGACTCACACGAAATTCATCTGCATAGTGCTGCATGGACTCAGCCAAAGAACTTGAAGGAGTAATCGGGTACCAAGATAAAAATGTACAGCCACCAGCTATAGCGCCCAGCCCAGCAGCCGAATTGCCATCAATTAAAATTTGACCATTGTTCGCGCCCATCACACCACGAACAGTGTACGCAAACTTTTCGATTTTCAAATGCTCACGCGCATAAACAGCGCCCGCTTCAATCGCGCTTTCATTGACCGCTATAGCGTTGCCTTTATTTGAAAACTGATCATGCACAACGCCCTTTAAAACTGCGGTATCAAATTTCATCAGTTCACTTAAAACGCCCACATAAATCATGTTGGTTAAAAATTTCCGCATCTTTACCGATTCAGTGAGAGCTTGGCTTAAATTGCGAAAAGGTAACGCGAAATTTTGTACATCGGCACGCAAAGCTCCGGCGACCGCCGCAGCTTTGATTTCGCTGTCATAAAAAAAGTAACCGCCCGCGCGAACGGCACGTACATCTTGGGCAAAAGTATCGGCGTTTTTACAAATGACAATATCAGAGAAAAGTTTGCGGCTGACAAAGCCATCAGGCTGCACGCGAATAGAAAACCACGTCGGCAAACCTGCAATATTTGACGGAAAAAGGTTTTGTGCCCCGACGGGTAAGCCCATCCGAAAAAGAGTTTTGACGATGATGATGTTCGACGACTGGCTACCGCTCCCGTTGACCGTCGCCACTGATAATGAAAAATCGTTCATGTCGTTTGAAGCTACTCGGTTTTGTTATGCGAGACAACAGAACTCGTACCGGTTTCAGGTGAGTAGGCATTGGGATTGATAGTGAGTGCCCACTTTTTGTAGAGCTCGTTAATGTTTTCGATCTCGTCGGGCATAATGACCGGGCCCACGTGAATGGTCAGTATGCCGGGTTTAGGGAAGGGCGCTCCTTTGGGAAAGATCGCGGCATTGCCCTCAATATACAAAAACAACACCGGTGTTTTCGTGCGCGCTGAAAAAATGGAAACTCCACGCTTGAATTCTTGCACGAAACCGTCGGGCGAACGGCTTCCCTCGGGGAACATGATCAGCCAAATGCGATCCAGCTTAGTCAGCAGAGACGTGCAAAGCTTAATGGCCTCGCCTTTTTTGTCTTTGCGATCGATTGGTATCGCCCCCAAACAGTGCTTCGAAAAAAACGTAAAGAGCGGGTTACGAAACCAGTAGTCTTTCGCTGCGGTGATAAATAGATCTGACCAATAGAGAAAAGGGATCGATGCCGTTATCGAAACCGCATCAACGTGACTGGCGTGATTCGAAATCACAATTAAACGCGGGTGTTGCTTGTAAACAGCTTTGTAATCACCTTTTACGCGTAGATAAATGTAAAATTTGAAAATGACGAACTTAAGCGTGAAGCCCCAGAGCAAGCGAAACAGCCAACTCATCAAGTCGATCTCGCGAGTAAAAAGCGGCAGGTGCTTTAAATGCCCTGGTAACTGCGCCCATTGTTCGTTGTCGTAGCTCCAATTTTTCATAGGCGACGACTCTCAACAGTCATAGGGTGTAGGTCCCGTTGAGAAGCAAAAACGCATAATAAAATGCGGGCGCTGCAAACATCGGTTTATCAATACGTGAAAGAATGTCATCCCGGCCGATAATAAAAATACCCGACTCTTTGATATTCAAATCACGGCGAATCATAGACAGCGTCAAGCCACCCAAGCGACCAAACACCGCGACGCAAAGACCAGCGGCGATCCAATAAGGTTCAGAGCGATCAGGTAACATGTAACGCAAGCCCCACGCGAGTAACATGGTCAGAATGAGCGAGCCGACAAATCCTTCTACTGAAAAACGGGAAGTGATATTGCTGAAGGGTTTATGGTGGCCGATCGAGCGGGTGAGTGCATAGTTGGTGGCTTCGTTAAACTCAGATAAAATCGTCAGGTAAAGTACGATGAGTGGTCCGTTTTCAAGCATCACAATGCGCGCAAGGTGCATAAAGCCCCAGCCCATAATAATGAAGTTGATCAGCGAAAGCGCGATGTACTGAATCATCTGCGTGTATGAGTTACGCAAAATCGGGATCAAAGTGGCGGTCGCCAAAAAAATCATGGGCATGTTATTGAAAAAGCGGTCGTGCCCCTCGTAAATCGAATAACCTTGCAATAAAAGAAAAACATATGTGAGCCAAACAAACCAGCTTCGGTGGTACATGCCAGTCATGCGAAAAAAAGTTTTTGCTCCCAAAATCGCAACAATTACGATGAATATAAAAGGCCACGGGGAGTGGAGAGCGGCAAAAAAGAAAATCACCGGCGATGTGATCACCCAACTTTTGATACTGGCCCAAACAGAAATCCATCGCGGATTTTTCCTTTGCAAAATGTAAACGATAGCGCCCACGATAAAGAAAAAGATCACGACACTCGTTACGGTCCGCACGTAAAATTCGCTGCGCCACAAGGCCTGATCAATCATGAGGTTCTCCAGTCAATGCCGTACTCTTTGATTTTCTTATAGAGGTTGGAGCGCGAGACTTTTAGCACGTTCTGCACCTCTTCAATATCGTTCCAGCGTTTTAGGGCGGCTTTGATAATATAAGCTTCGTGCTTTGCGACGAGTTGTTCCAGCCCTTCTTTGAGATCAATATCGACCATGGAACCACTAGAATCAATTTTAGGCATAATGATTTTTAAAACATCTTCGGAGCGGATAATCGGTAGAGGCGCGACCAATGCCAACTGCTCGCAGACGCGTTTTAATTCACGAATATTACCTGGCCAGGTGTAATCACACATAACAGTCAAAGCTTCAGGAGAAAGTTCTTTAATACGGTTTTTCTCATTGGCAAAAAACCAGTTTGCCAAATCTTTGATATCACCGCGGCGATCGCGTAAAGGTGGTAATAGAATTTTTTTGCTGCTCAAACGCCAAAGCAAGTCTTCACGAAATGTGCCTTCTTTAACCATTTTCTCCAAATTGCGATTTGTGGCTACGATCACGCGTGTATTGACACGAATGGTGTCTTTCGAACCAATTCGCCGAACTTCACCGGTTTCGATGAAACGCAAAAGTTTAGCTTGTATGCTGAGTGAGAGGGTTTCAATTTCATCGAGAAATAAATCGCCACCGTGGGCAGCTTCAGCTAGACCGATCTTGTTTTGATCGGCTCCAGTGAATGAACCGCGCACATGGCCAAACAATTCAGATTCAAATAAGTTTTCGGGGAGTGCCGCCACGTTCACCGAAATTATCGGTCGCTCGATATCTTGACGATGAATTAATTGCGCGGCGACTTCTTTACCCGTGCCGGATTCACCTTCGATCAAAATCGGGCCATTCTCGTTACGCATAAATGCGATTTGCCGTTTGATAGCTTGCGATTCAGCCCCGTTACCCACCCACGCCACATGGTGATCCGGGTGACGAAAAGACGCCGCTTGCATCAACAGAAGCGCTTCAATTTTATCTAAAATAAGCGTGACCTCGCCCATATTGAGAGGTTTCGCGATGTAACGTGAGGC
>JAYUVI010000204.1:0-2135 GCA_043754135.1 Bdellovibrionales bacterium
CGCCAATATGCCACAGCTGACTTTGAATTTCGCTCCGCCGCTTCTTAGCGACTTTGAAAGACAATTTCAGTTCGTCCAAAAAGCCATTCGAAAAAAAGAACTTAACAAAGCTGTGCCGGTGATTTTTGAACGCACGAACAGCACAGTGACTAAATCTATGCGCGCCCGTTATGTTCGGCATCTTTTACAAAATGTGCGCACGTCGACTCCGTATGGGTATTTGACGCCGACTTCGGGCATGTTAGGCGCGAGTCCTGAGATTTTATTTTCTTACGATGCGCGCACGGCTGAACTTAAGACCATGGCGCTCGCGAGCACGCGCAGTTCTGAACAAGAAAAGATGAGTTCCCTCGAGAAAGACGAGAAGGAAGTTTATGAACATTCTCTCGTTGTGAAAGGGTTGCGCGAAAAGTTATCGAACTTGGGGGATTGGCAGGTTTCACCCACATATGTTTGGGACTTAGGCACGCTCTGCCATTTGCGCACAGATGTGAAAATTGAATTGCAGAATCGACCTGAGATCAGTGGGTTTTTTCAAGATTTATGTTTGCTTCTGCACCCCACGGCTGCGCTTGGAGTTTCGCCAGTGAGTGTGGACTTTCGGTTTCTCAAAAAATGCGACGGCGACATACAGCGTGGTCGCTTCGGCGCCCCGTTTGGTGTGTTGAGCCCCGAAGGTCATTCACTCGTATTAGTGGCGATTCGTAACATGCAGTGGGGTGAAGACGGTGAAGTCCGTATTGGCTCTGGTTGCGGTGTAGTTGAGAAAAGTGATTTGCAAAGTGAGTGGCAAGAACTGGCTTTGAAACGCCAATCCATTAAAGCGATGTTGGGAATATGAATATAGAATTTTCTCGAGAGTTGATTCAGAATTTAGTTGATCAAGGCGTACGCGACTTTGTCGTATGCGCCGGCGCTCGTAATTCGCCGTTAATTAAAGTTTTGGGAGCTGTTTCAGGCTCTGAAGCGAAAGTATCGCCGGCGTTGAACGTGCATTATTTTTTTGATGAACGGGCAGCTGCTTTTTTCGCGTTAGGCCGGGCTCGTCGGGACGAGCGCGCTGTCGCTGTAGTGACGACTTCAGGTACGGCGGTGGCGGAACTTTTACCAGCCACTATCGAAGCTCATTACTCGGGTGTAGGTTTGGTTTTATTAACCGCCGATCGCCCGCGCAGTTATCGTCACACCGGAGCACCACAAACAATCGAACAGATGGGTTTGTTTTCGTCTTACATTGCTCGCGATTACGATTTACTGGCTTCGGAAAAATTTGGTGCCGTAGAGGTCAACCATCGCCGACCCATTCACGTGAATGTGGGTTTTGATGAACCACTTGTTGATGCTTCGGTGAGCGATTCTATAATCGTGGTGCCGTCATCGAAAGATGTGATAGGAAAAGGTAAAGAAGGAAAAGAAAGCACAGCAAAAAACTTAGCAGCAAACGACAACGTCGTTGGAGATACAAAAGCGGCTTCGGCCAGACCTATGGGTGAAGACGCGGCGGACTTGCAAAAATTTAAGCGGCCGCTTGTTATAGTGGGCAGTTTGTTGCGGGAAAATCGTAGCGGCGTATTTGAAATTTTACAGTTGATGAAAGCGCCAGTTTATCTCGAGGCGCAATCGGGTTTGCGCGGCGCTGTGGGCCTCGATGCCTTTACTCTCCGCAGTGGCGCTAAGCTGCTTAGTGAAAAGTTTTTTCGTGAACATTTCGACTCGATTATTCGTTTAGGTTCAGTGCCCACATTGCGATTGTGGCGCGATCTCGAGATTAGTTTACGAGACATCCCGGTACTCAATGTAAGTGAGACGAAATTTTCAGGATTATCGCGCGAGCAAAATCGACCGCTCCCGTTTGCTGATTTTTTTACATCGTTTCAAGCACAGCGCTACACTCACGCGCCGGGTGCTATCGAAGTTGATCGTCGTGCCCAAAGTTTGCTGAACGCGGCGATGAAGAGTGCGCCGCAATCAGAACCGACTTGGTTTAAGATTTTATCTGAAGTTATACCGGCCGAGTCTGTGGTTATGCTTGGTAATAGTTTGCCTATTCGTGAGTGGGATCTCGCTGCACAATACGCTGATAATCGTTTTAAGGTGTACGGCAATCGCGGTGCGAATGGCATTGATGGTTTAAT
>JAYUVI010000205.1:0-11381 GCA_043754135.1 Bdellovibrionales bacterium
TCCGGAGTCACGCAGATTTTGGGTGCGGAATGTAGGGTTTATAGGTCGCCGTCAAGAATAAGAAGTTGATTAACTTATAAACAATAAAGGTGCGGCGATGTTTAAAATTCGTGGAAGTTTGTTTTCAATCATTTTGTTTTCTGTTTTTAATTTTTGCACTTTCGAAAATTCAGTTTATGCAAATGAAGGCATCACGGGTGGCAATGACGAAGTATGTGTGTCTGTTATTGCCTCAGCAGACGGTGCTGCAACAGTAACAAGCTCGAAAGCAGTAGATGATATAAAAGAACAAATCAGCATACTCGCCCAGATTCAAAGTCTGTCTGCGCCGGACCCCATTTCTCTCGTATTGGGCGAAAGGCATACACTGACTGACTTCATTGAAAAGGATTTCGCTTCGAAAAATCCATTTGTGGTGATGAACGCAGCTCAAAGAATGTTATCTCTTGTTTATAGCCAAGGCATAAGTAAGACGCGAATCCGTATGTCGGGTGAAGAAGTAGCACTTTATCCTTTCTTCAGCAGCGGCACACCTGTCACCTCAGGTCGTCGGATTATTGGAAACGAAAATGTCGTTGTCGATTTCATTAATAACTTAAAGGCTCAAGCAACTGCTGACCGCGCTGGTTCTTCTGTGATTTTGCTTGTGGGTTCACGCGGTACAGGTAAAAGCGAATTTTTAACTATATTAGGTATTGGTTCGCAGAACCTGACCAGCCAGCCCGAGTCGAAGTACTCTTCGTATACATTCACATGGACAAACCTTGGTAAGATTCTTTCGTTACGCAAATTTTTGAGCGCCACAGAAATTGATGGCAAAAAAGTTTACACAGATATTGAAGCCCCGTTGGGCGACTCGCCCTACACACTTTTGCCGCCTGAGGTTCAGAAAATAGTTTTGGCGAGGGCCACCCCTTCATCACAAAATATGTTGCAGGGGATGTCGCCAGCTCCTGTCAGTCAGCCAGATCCGATTTCTCAATTTCTTCGCAATGAAATTATTCAGTTTTATACAGCTGAAAAGGGATCCCCTCTCACGCCTATTGAAATTGTTCGTCATTTGACAGATCACGTGGTGATCAAACGCCAGATTTTGGGTCAAGATTATGGCAAAATGCCGCTGATTGATGTTCAAGGTAACGACCTCGACATTCAAGGCCTGTTTATGACACCTAACCCTGTGGTTAAATTTGCTGCAGGTGTCGGACCAACGCACGTTATGGCTTGGTATTTGAATGGTCGAATTCTCACCGGCCACGGCAGTGTTGTCATGCTGGATGAATTTTTGAAAAATCCGAAAGAATTTCGCAGCATGCTTTTGGGGGCGTTTGAATCGCGCCGCCTCGCGATTGGTGGAGCTCCGACTGTACCATTTGATTCGGTTCTCATTGCTGCTACCAATACAGCTGACCTCGATGAAGTGCGCTCCGAAGTTTCGGGCCTCGCTTCAGCGGATCGTTTTGAAACCACACCTATGCGTTGGGCCCTTGAGCCACACTTGATTGCTCTGGGAATGTTAGACGCTAAAAAATCAAGTTTGAATCAGCAAAGCCTCGCACAAGAAGACGCGCCCGTCACCGAAGGTCGCGTGGATGACCTTGTCCCACGCTCTGATAGTTTGACACGCATTTTGACGCCTGATTACCGCTACCGCTATTGGTTTGGTGAGGGTCGTGAAAAAGTTGAGGTAGCACCGCATACACTTTTAATGATGGCCGAAATTATTGCAGCAACTCGTATGCAGACAAGTCCTGAGGCCGCTGGGAAAGTATTTAAAGGTAAAATTTTAGGTTCTCCACTTCTGCGTAGTCCTATTGAGCGTATTCGTTTGTATGAGGGTTTGCGTCCTGATGTTAAATCTGACGAATTAAAAGAACTCGGCGAAGTGAGTCTACTTTTAAAAGAAGGTGAAACCGGTATTTCGCATCGGGATGCCAACCGTTGGATGAAGGCCGTTATCGATGCTTCACGCAGCGAAAAATATGGCTACACGATGACTCCAGGTATCGCGCTAAAAGTTTTTCGTCACTTGCTGAATAAAGGTTCTATTTATGCACCTAGCACTAAAGTTCGCTTGGAATGGCAAGATTTGTCGCGCGAAGTGACAGCGCAATTACTCTTGCCACGGCTCGAAGGCGACATCTCTCGCGCTCTCGCCAATGGCGATCGCGTTGTCAATGATGCTTACTTTGATTTGATTGATGAAATGTATGCTATTCACGCAGACGATTCTGCGACAACTTATATTTCGTCTACAACAGGCCAAGAAGGCAGCATCAATCGCGAACGTATGGAAAAAGTACGAGAGATTTACAAAAAGAAAAACGGGCGCGACTTAAGCATATCGCAAATTGCTATTTTTCACTCGCGACAAACTTTAGTGAGCCCCGTTGGACGAGTGCCTGATGAGTCGCTGCTCGACGCCGTGGCCAATTACTATGCGAGTTTGAATACGCAAGTCGCCGGTTTTTCGAGCTTGGTTCAATATGAGCGAACAGGCGTCGGTGCGGATGAAGTGGTGACGGCTCACGCCTCACTCGTCGCTTCACTCAAGCGAATGGGTTACAACAGTGTCGCCATTCGTGACGCCTTAATGTTTATTAATAATGAAAGATCTCGAAACGAAGCTCCATAAATGCAGCAGTTGTAGGTTAATAACATGAGATCACAGGTGAATATATTTTGCGCCGTTTTTGCAATCAGCCTTTCTGCCGGTGCCAACGGCTCATCGCCCACACCGCCAACAGATAATGGTTGCGTCACCGCAATGGCTGATCATTCAGCAGCAACTCAAGCGAATATACTCACCGATGACCAACAAGATATCTACAGTACGCTCACGGGTTTTACGGAGAAAATAACTGATATTTACACCGGCAGCCAAATGTACTCGGTGGTCATGCCGGGAGTACTAGACTCGGCGTCGACTGATAAGCAAAGTCCGCCAGGTCTTTATAAACGAACGCAAAAGGGTTGGAAGCTTATTCTACCTGGTAAAATCTTAGTCGATCACCGTGGTGCACCGGTGTTGTCGCAATTGGGATTATCGAAATCAGACGATCGAAATTATTTGTTGATTGTGGTGGATGGTTATTTGCATTTGGTCACTAGTTATACCGAAGCCTCGCAGCCCGACAGTTTTATTAAGTTCGGCACAAAAGAAAGCCCGCTTTACGAAGTGGGATCTGGCCAAAAGCGATTTTTACCGCCCATTCATGATTCGGCCAATATTGCCATATTTCACGACAGTCGCCTCACTGTTAAAGGTTCTCAGCTTGTATTGGTCTCTTTTCTATTTGATCAAACCCAGTCGGTTGGCGAGGGTCTTACATTTGCGGTTGAAATTTTGCCGAATAAAAACACTTCGGTAGTTCAGCTTAACGCCCGGCCTACGGTCATTGACTATGAATTTCATAAAACGAGAATGCTAGAGTACTTGGTGGGGCAAAAGAGTAACAACGATCGTCTTCTATACTCAAAAATATTGGTTGAGCAATACACCAACGCTGATTTCAGCGTCTTTAGAAACCATGTCGATTTTGTTAAACAAAAAGTCGAAGAATTCGCTAATTATTTTTTATCGCCGAAAATTCCGAGTCAGTTGTTACAGGTTCAGGGAGCAAAAGTTTCATATAATTCCACTGCCAACATAGTCGAGCGTGAGGTCGACTTTTCTAAGTCGTTTGCACATAGCTCCAATATTTCTATTGATCAATATTACTTTCCCGCCCGCGAACAAGGTGTGTTGCGAATTGCAGCCTACGGTAGAACTTTTGAACTCCCCGGATTTGTTAATTTTTCTCCTGCAAAAAAGATGTCTTCTGAAGGCGAGATAGATCAAGAAATTAAGCCCGCAATTTGGGAGGGCCATGATTCTACAGTGCTGATAGTTGATGACGTGGTTTACGCTATCTTGCCACCGCAGATGACAGGTCTGCCCTCGGCTGAGTTGGTAAAAATAGACGAGTTCACACGGATTTTTGGATCGGCCGAGCCCAATGATTTGCAGTTAGCCACAGCTTTGGGGCCGGACGAGGACTCCCGCACCGTTATTTTATTTATCAGTTTTGAGACTGCAGCTGCGGGAAAAACGATCGCCTTAAAGTTTACGAATATGTATCGTTCGGTTTTGCGATATGACCAGAGCGTGCAGTTACTCAACTTCGGGCTACAACATCAAGAGCTGACGGAGAGAATAAGCTATCCAGATAACAAAAATGATATTCTTTTCGATCGTCTTACGCCAAATACAAAATCATCTGCGGCTTATCAGCAAAGCTACGATCAATCTATGCCACACGTGAGTCTGCTTGATTCCACCTCAATTAAAATGGCTTATAAGTTCAAAAAACCGAATACAACCATTCCATTTAATAGTTTGGTTAGCTACGCGGTTTTCAGTGAAGTGCACGGCGTGCAAAACCCGTCAGGTTTGTATTTTAATTCGAAGGCTGACGAGATCTCGGGTAATGAAAGTGATCGTAGCTTGGGGCAATTGCTGATTAATCCCCACAAAAACGTTGTGGATAAAAAGAAACCGCTTGTCACTGATTACATGTTTGCTCAATTAGAAATTGCAAAGCCCCGCAATATGATAATGGGCATGGTACACGATGATGACGAGTACGAAGAAGTCACGGACCTCAGTATTAGTTTGAACGCCCTTGATGCGAGCTTTAATAACGGCTCGGCCGGCTACAAATTCGAATTAAGTTTTGTCGCGGGTAAAGCCAGTCATGTTCCACTTGCTTTTAGCCGCGAAATGCAAACAGACATTCGTTTTTTTCAAGATGCATTTTTTATTCGTGGCCAAAAATCAAATAAAAAAATGGTTTATTTAGTTGTCGCATTTTCAAATTCAGACGTTGAAAATTCTAAAGCTGCGACTTACGTCGTCCCTATTAGTCTTAAAGAATTGAATGTAGTGGGTACGCACCTGATCACAGATCAAGAAGCGTTAACCCAAGATAAGTTTAATGAACGTTTAGGCTTCGATGAAGAGGGTGTGCCTAATCTTAAGCTGGACCCAAGCCTAAGTTTAGATAGTCTGCAGTTTTCAGTCTTCGAATTTAATAGTGGGAAGCGGGCTTTTCCGAATCAGGGTTACAGTGGTAAAAAGAAAACTATTAATTTTTCGGGGTGGCAGAATCAAGACATTGGCACCACATATATTAAATATGACGACAGCTGGGAGGTCCACGGGCCCCACGCTGTTCAAAAGTTGTATCCGGATTTAGGTAAAAGCAGTGATTTGGGAGAGTTCGACAATTTCAAAGAGTTGGCAAAAAAACTAGACAACATGGCTAGCAATAAAGCGCCTCCTAAGCGTTTAATTCTGGTTGTGCCCACCTCTCTGCGTGAATTGATTTGGGATTTTATTGTTTCGAAAAGTATTGCGGGAAATCACGCCGACACTCCAATCGATAAAATCGCCCCCTTCAACTGGTTAAACAGTGACCTTAAGTTAAATTATTTTAATAAAGGCAAATCTGTACAGGAGCAATTCCTCGCCAATCTAGATTCTTGGCGACGAATAAAAGAAGCACGTCCCAAGGAAAGAAGCTTTCTTCTGGCACGCCTAGATGAGATGAATGCAATGAATCGTTCTAATGGCGCGCCTGAACCCCGTGACAAGGCCCAGGCGTTGGTTATACGCGACGTCCGTGCGGGTGCCGGGTCTGACCTTACTCAAGTGGCCACCAAAGAAGAATTTAAGTATCCGCATGCGCTCTATTTGTTAGGCGCGGGGCAACCCCTCTCGCTCAATGATTTTAAAGCACAAAAGCCGCAGCCCAGCGCCTCAATGCTAATTTTAGCCACAGCCGATGAAATGAAAGCTGTGGCGCTAACCGCTCAAACTGAAATTGAGTACGGCATGCTCGACCAATTTGAAATTCAAGAAATTCAAGATCCCGATCAAAACTCAATGGCCCAGTCTCTATCGAGTATTTTTAAAAACGCGGATGTCCAGAGTCTGCAATATAAGTTTTCTGCGACAGAAATCAAACCACGTGCACAACTCGATTCTGACGAGAGTTTCCATGTGGTCATGGATTATGCTATCAGTCGATTTGTGCATTTGCTTGAACAGAAACGTGAACCTAAATTTGAATCTTTCATGCGCTTTCGTGGGGCATTTGCGACGGCCATTTTATCTGACAAAGAAGCGCGCAAAACACGTGTCATTAATAAATATTTTATTGAACGTGTTCTCACTCAGGTTTTTGATATTCCAATGAATTTAGCTTCGTTACCCAGTGATGATCCGATCAAAATCCTCAGTAGTCCCGAGGCGCTATTGCGCATGCAAGAGGCTGGTTATTCAGGCCCCTTTGATTTGAAAGCGAAAGTGCGCGACACGATGGTTTCACAAACGCGCGCAGACGCTGGCAAACCCATACCCAGCTCGATCATCGTTTTCGGTAACACAGGTGCGGGCAAAACCTACCTATTTATGACTTTAATCAAAATGCTGAACTTAAAATTGTATAATTTTAGTGCGCCAGCTGATGACGCCGGAGCCGTTATCGTCAACGTTGGCCAATTGACTGACAGCAAAGAGTCATCAGGCAATGCGAGTTCGAACATGGATGTCGATTACGCGATCCAACACCTTGAAAACTTTTTGTCCAAGCCTAATGGCTATCGCGGTTATATATTAATTGATGACGTTCACGCCGCTAAAGACACGGTGAAAGCGAAAATGCTGAGCTGGTTGCGCGGATTATTTGAAGCACCCAATGGCATGTACACAGCTTCGTCTCAAACCTCGGGCGTGCGAATTCGGCGCCCTATTCGTAACTTAAATATTTTTATGACTTTGAATCCCACTGCGGATCAAGACCAAATTTCAAAATATGCCCACGATAAATCGAAGCCAACGTCTGAAGAAATTTTGCTCGCTACTCTGGCGACGAATGAGTTCAAAATTGAACCTTCATTCTTAAGACGCTGGGGTCGAATCATTAATTTAGATTATATGCCTGCAGGCGCTAAAGGCCCGGAGTTAATTAAATCGGTGGCGCGGGCTTCAAATAATTTATTAAATACGAACAATCGTATTGCGCTTGTTGACCCGTCGGTGATTCAGACATTAGTCGAAAACAATGCGAAGGCCGATGCTCGGACTTTTTTATCGGCCTCAACAAGTTCACTGATTGAAGTGGCTTCAAATGACCAGCGTACCGGCACCTTAGTCATGGTAGTACCCAGCATGGCGCAAAGGCGGCCACCGATGGGGGGCGAAGGCACAAGTGACGTTGAAAGCAGCTCGGAACAAATTTCGAAATGGGTTGAGAAAAATACTCGAACATTATCCCTTGATGCCAGCCTCGAGGGTTCATTGGTTTTCTTGAAGCTGATAGTCGATGCTTTTAGAATTCCTTTGTATGAGAGTTTGATTATGGCGCTACAAGAAGACCGTCGTTTTGCGGGGGATTCCGCCACGCAAAAAACTCTTTTGGGGCCGATGCTTGCAGCGGTTCATGATCATCTTCATGACAAAGGTTATGTGAACGTGCCTGATCTCGAATTGAATGCGAGCGAATTTGGCTTACGTACAGCTGTCGAGCGCGAACAATTTAAATCGACCATCGAAAGAATGCCGAAAGTGCACAAGCTGGGGCTTTTTCCATCTTTCTTTAAAGCCGTTGATGCGCAGATCACCACTTGGCAATACATCGATCACAATAACGCCAACAGCGTGCAAGGTGCGAATTCATACAAGGCTATTTTTGCTGAGTTGATTCAATCTAATCGTCAAATCTTACGCGAACGACTAAGCCAAATTCTTCAAGTGAAAGATGTCGATCTTTTGCCTGATCCGTCATTATGGATCACTCAGCTTTCAGGCGAATCCAATATTGAGAGCCGTCGTGCCGGTACAGCGTTGGCCCACTTGCTGTGGGACTATTTACCGAAAATTATGAGTAATGATTTAGCCTTGCGTTCAAGCGAAACTGCCGCTCAATTAAATATCTACAATATCACCCGACTATTTTTGTATGCTTTGGACCGCTCGATCGTGCAGTTACCGTGGGTGCCAACGGCGCGATTCTTATTGAGCTCGCTCGACATGATTACGCAAGATCAAGTGCTCAGCCAAAAAGCGGGAGTCCAGAAATTTCTTTTTACTGAGCCTCACCGCCTAATTAACGCCACACTCACAGATTTTTCTTTTCAGGTGATTGCGAATTCCCAAGCGTTTGAAAATATCTCAGTTCCGGCACGCAAAAAATTGCGTGAAGAGTTCACTCAAACAATTGAAAATGTACTGAAGTCGATGGAGCAGCCATGAGCGAATTTTTAAAATCGATTTTGATTTTTGCAAACCTTGTGGCTGTGCAATCTGTGTTTGCAAGTGATTCAAAGACTCATAGTCACTCAGCTTGCGTGAATACTCTTGCTAAAAATTCAGGGGCAGTCAGTCCGCGCGGTAAGGTGACCGTCAACGCGCTCGATGAAGATGACGGAGGCGCCAGTTTAAAACATGATGCTGAAATCATTGCCGATATTGCTTACCGTTTAGGGTTAGAGGTGCCCGACCACCAGATCAACGTTGTGCCTTCAGGGCAGTTGAATGTTCTTGCTACCTCGGGTGGTCACAGTCCTCCTCACTGGCACGCTGGCTTAAAAGTTCTGCAGGGCTTGAGTGGCAGCATGGGTATTCTCGAGTTCGTCACTGATGGTTGTCCGACTTGTCGAGCTTATTACTCGGCTTCGACTCAGCACCATGAACAAAGAAGCGTGGTGATGCACGTTGCGGGCCATAATGATCAATCCAGTACGTCTATTTACAGTTTAATGAGACCCAATGATACGCCGCTCGCGTCTTTTCACCTTGCGAAGACACTGAGTAAAGCCTATGTCGACAACGATCGCGCGACGGTGTCATTGTATTATCAGTTTTTGCAATCAATACGCCAGTTGCAAGATTTTGCATATGGTACGTTTGAAGATCCATCAAAATTTGCCGCCAAAAATGCGCAGATGCCGTTGAAAGAAGAAGCGCCCACAAGTTTTTGGGACAACGTTGTCGAGCAAGGGAGTTCTCTATTTGACTCCTTAAAGTCGCCATTAAAAACTAAACAGCCGACAAAACCATCTTGGACTAAAACCTACAGCAGTCTGCAAGCTTTAACTGAACAGCTGCCCCCCGATGCACCCGCTTGGCAACGCGATATTTTAAAGCTGTTTGAGCAAAACCAGCGTCCATACCCAGGCAATATGCAAACTAAAATTCTGAATGAAGGTTGGGCGACGCTGATGATGTACATCATCGCACGACACGCGCCGTGGACAACTTCTCAAGATTTAGTTCGCTTTGCCCAGTTGGTTTCGGGCGCGGTCAGTCCTAGTTTTAAAAATCCTTATTGGCTGGGCTTAAGCGGCTGGATGAATCTTTATGAACAGTTCACTCAAAATGATGAGCTGAGTGGTTTAAGTGAATTTGAAAAAGATAAGCGTTTCATTGCTTGGGCCCGCAATATGTATCGTGATAAAAATGACTCGCAATGGGCGAAGGTGGCGCTCGACCGCCGCTGGATAGAAAAACACAGATTCTTTTTGCATCGAAAAACGCTTGCGAGCGAAATGGACCGGAGTCAACCACCAGAGAAGCAAGAACGCATTGCCCTCTCGCGCGATTGGAAAAGGATTCGCAACCACATTATTCGCCGTTATATCGATGCGAAGTATTTGATGATACCCAGCATCTCTTTTAAAAATCCGCAACTCACTAATGGGCATTTGCATTTTAAGCAAGAGGCCACAGATGAGGGTTTGCCTTTAGAATTATTTTCGGCAGCGAAAACTTTATTTGTTATCGCGCAAACGTTTCGTAAACCGGCTCAAATCGAAGCTTTGTTCGCTGCCCCTGTTAGCTCGGGCGCGCTCACGCAAATCAAAGCTATTTTAGGCGTAACCCCCGACGGTCGTGTGCAACTGCCTGACGACTTGCCATTTGTAAAAGGCGTTCTTGAGGAGGAAATTCAAAAATTTAAAAATGACATTGGTTCTTCTTTCAGTGACTCAGAGTTAAACGATTGGCAGATTCGCCAATGGACGCGTCTCGCGGCCGAAGTGGGCGATGCCAGCTCTGTGGGGGCCAATCAAATTGTCGAGTATGCTCCGTACACGGGCCCCGCGATTCGCGAATATTTGCAATTGGTCGAACAACGTTTGCGCCAGGCAGTGTTGAATAATAAAAACCCGATAATTAAGGGCAAGACTGTTCGTTTGAAGGTGTTGCCTGAAGTGCCAGAGTTTAGTTTTGATAGAAGATTTTTTAAACTTAAATTTGACAAAGTGCCACCAGCGCCAGTGGATGCGCGAACCAGTGCTGAAGAATACGATTTTAATATTGATGACAACGGTACGGAAGTTAACTCGGGTCCTTACTTGCCCGGTGATAAATTTGGCAAGAAAAAACAGGGGGGCGAAGGTGAGGGCGAGGGCGAAGGCGAGGGCGATGGCGATGGCGATGGAAAAGGCGAAGGCGAGGGTGATGGAAAAGGCGAAGGCGAGGGTGATGGCGATGGCGATGGCGATGGAAAAGGCGAAGGTGAGGGTGATGGCGAAGGCGAACCCGGTGATCCTTCTCCCGGTAAAGGTGGCGGCAACCCCACTGAACTTGAAATCCCGCTTAAACTTTACGGTGAACTATTAGCTGAAGTTCTTGAGCTGCCCAACATTCGTCGAACTCAAGGCGATATGGCTCGCATTCAGCAGATTCGCCGTGGCCAGTTGCACAAGCCCAATGGCAATGTGCTTTGGGACGAAGTGATCATTAACGCTATTGAGAAAGCGCGTGCGATACGACGTGGTAAAGGTTTGCCTTATGATACGAGCGTACCAGTGCAAGACCTTGTGCAAGAAGCATTGCCGCTCCTTGAGCCTGGCGACTACGTAGTCTCCGGTCACATGGATAAGCCGATGCCCGATTTCGATGCTGTCCTGATCGTGAACGTTGATTTAACAGGCAGTATGAAGGGCGAACGTATCCGTTTAGCTAAAAACCTGGTTTACAATATGAAAGCCCTGCTCTTGAGTAAGTACGCCAAAGTGAAAATGCGCTTCGTTGGTTTTAGCGATACTGCTATTGAGATGAGCGAAAAAGACATTTTCTCAAAATTTATTGGTGGTGGTACAAATTACACTTCTGCTATCAAGCTAGATCGGCAAATTTTGGAAGAGTACCCGAATGCGAAGTATAACAAGTATGTAGTCACTGTCGGTGATGGTGAAGTGTTTGATAATGATGCGGCCACTTACGGGGAAGAATTAAATGAGTGCGCCAAGATAAATCGATAGTTTCTTGTCGGAGTCAAGCCGACCCAGTCAAAGCCTAGCCGGCAGACTGGAACTTAATGTGCACTGGTGGC
>JAYUVI010000206.1:0-9685 GCA_043754135.1 Bdellovibrionales bacterium
CTTGCTTGTGAGTTTGGTTTCTTTGATGGCCACTTCAGTTCACGCGAGTGATTGTGTAGGGGCCAATTTTTCTAGTGGAGAACACCAACAACTTGGCAATGCCGGCTTTCTTGCCGCCTGTAATGCCGCCGACTTGGGTTTAAACTGCGAAGAATTTAAAGCCGAAAGATCTGACGGCCAATACGCCTACACTTATGGCAATCTCGTTGTTGCTGGCGATTTTTTTGCTCACCCGCTCGCGGCTTACCATGATAAAACTTCTAAGCGTAAACTCGAAAAAGTCTACCGCTGTATCGATAAAGAAGGCTATTCGCATTTTCAGCAAAAGTCCGACCCCGATGCAGAACAGACCAGTTGCGGTTGGACTGTATTCACCAATATCAAAGATTTTTTAAAATTGGCGTCGACAAACGATAATCATTTTGCCTGGCATAGCGCCAAAGCCTACGTCAAGTACCACGGAGTGGCACTCGCTCTGGCGTCCGCTGCTCGTGAGTTGGATGACCCAAAGCTTTTCGAAAAAGCTTTGTTTGTTAATGGCGTGGCCGATCACTATTTGACCGACACTTTCGCCGCTGGTCATATACGTATGGCGCGTCAACAAGTGCGAGAGTGGACCAAGAAAAACGTTCACAGCATTTTCAATAATTATGTTTCAGATACGTTCGCCATGGTCTTTCATGATCATGATGGCAAAGATCGTCGCGGCGAAGAAGTCGGCTTGTTAGTCGAGAATGCAAATGGCGACACTTGGGTCACTCATTCTGATTCAACTTTAAATATTTGTCGGCCCGACAGCGACCCGAGTATTCGTCTGCCAACCGAAGCTGTTGCACTGTCGGTGAGCGAAGTGATCGAAGCTTATTTCAGCGGCAACACGCCGGCGCAGTATTACACCGCGCTTTGGCTAGTACCTTTCGCAAAAGAGAACACGCCACTCGCGGCGTATCGTCTTAACGGCGGCAAAAATCACGACGACGAAATATTACAAGATTTACAAAGCGATCTGCCTCTCCCATTACGTTTAATTTTGTCGAAAAAAACACTGAAAAAAATGATGCTGAACATGCCGACATTTCGTACGCTGTTTATTATCGATGTTGAAAATGATTTGGCGACAATGCCTGAACTTAAAATACGAATACCGCCGCGATATTGGCAAGGCGTAACTCAACGGTAGTGTGAAATATGAAAATTAATTTTTTTCTGCAAACTACAAAGATCGTATCTTCTCCGCAAATAAAAAAACCCCCAACACTTCTAATGACAGTGTTGTTTGTCTACGCCGCAACGATCGGTCAATTGATGGGTTGTTCAACGTCTCCCACGGGACGCGAGCAGTTTATTGTGGTTTCGAATTCAGAAATGTCGACGATGGGGCGGCAATCTTTTGATGAATTGAAAAAGAAAGTCCCTATCGAGCGCGAGGCTCGCGTGAACGCCTATGTAAAGTGTGTGGCCCAAGCCGTAGCCGTAGAAGCAAAAGATGGCAGCGGTGTAACAAGCTGGGAGGTCGTGGTTTTTAGAGATGCCACCGCCAACGCGTTTGCACTCCCAGGTGGAAAGATCGGCGTGCACACAGGCCTGTTAAAAGTCGCCACAACTCCTGATCAATTAGCTGCGGTTTTAGGTCACGAGGTGGGTCACGTTATTGCTCGCCACGGGGCCGAGCGCGTGTCGCAAGGTTTAGCTACACAGAGCGGTTTAATTTTGGCTGATGCAATGCTTGACAAACAAAACAGCAGTCGCGGGATGATTCTCGGCGCCATTGGTTTAGGCGCTCAATTTGGAGTGCTCTTGCCGTTTAGTCGCAAACACGAATCTGAAGCCGACGAAATTGGTCAGGTGCTTATGGCCCGAGCTGGTTTCAACCCCGAAGAAAGTATCGTGTTGTGGCAAAATATGTCGAAGGCTTCAAAGGGCGCGCCACCAGAATTTATGTCGACTCACCCAGCGAACTCAACACGCATTGACGGTTTGCATGCACATATGGGTGAAGCACGTAAGCTGTACCAGCAAGCACTGGCGGCTGGCCACGCGCCTAATTGTCGGATGTGAGATCAGTCATCACTAGTTGTCTGATAGTTCGAGGCTGTTCCAAAATTCGCCAATTTCGCCAGCCAGTTGATCAAAATAGGGATTGTAACTGTCATCAGGGGAAGATTTAAACGCGTCGACTTTGCCCTTCGGAAGTATGAGATGCGAAACTCCCATCTCGCGATCATAATTGACAAGATGTTTCGGCCCTTTGGCATTGATGAACAGGTCGAGTGACACTTTAGAGTTTGTGACGGTGTCAGCTTCTGAAATAATTAAAAAAAGTGGAACTTTTAAACCCGCATAAGCTGACCGCACAAGTTTATAATAATTGCGTTTCGGTCTCCCGCTTTGAACATGGCTATTGTTTTTAAACTGAGGATCGCCAAATTCATTCACTGTACGATCAATAAGAACTTGAACTTGGCGACCCGCAGCCGGTGAAGGTTGGACTCCCTCTTTAAGTCTTTGGTAGATTTGATGATCAATTTTATCCAGCGTATGACAAATTAAACCAGGGTTCTCAATGTCACAAATTTTTGACGTGCCAAGAGGCGCGGTATAAATGGTCGCCAGAAACACGCCGTCAGTGAGACCCAAGGCTGGCGCCGCCAAAAAAAGCTGGTGAACTCTCTTTGGTTCACGAAGCGCGATTTGCATCGCAAGAGTTCCTCCTGTTGAGTAACCAAACAACACGAGTTTTTCGCCCAGTTTTTCAGCTAATGGGAGAATCTGTTGAACTGCGGTCTCCCAATCTTGAGCGGAGACATTGTTGATGGCCGAGGCATCGAGCTGCTGGTGTCCTGGCATGTGCATGCCCACAACATTGGCCCCCAAGTTGAAAAATATGTTGTTGATGCCTTGAAGATAAAATGGCGACTCTTGTAAGCCGGGCAAACTCAAAACGACGTACTTTGTCTTGTGCCCGTGCGAAAGTACCGTTGTTGAGTGTTTGGTATCCGCAATGGTTTTAGATTCTTGAGTACGTATAGAATCAATTTGCGTGAGCGCTAAAGAAAACTCTTCTACTTCGGTTGAGGCAAACGTGACACAGCTAAGTGATCCAAAAATACAAATAAGAAAAAACTGGCGCATGTCGAGGCCTCCAAAAATGTTTGAGGTTAAAGCGACTACTAAAGGTTTTTGAAAGCGTCTATGCAATTCTCTTTAGTCGTGTGTGGCAGATGTCTATTTGAGTGGTTTGTTGTTTAACGATTAAACAGCTGCTGAATTTTTTATATTTACGCTTGATTAGCTGGGGAACTGATCAGCGATGCAATTTTCAGAGCCATAGTGCATGAATAGGCACACGCCCTCGATCAAGTCGCAAAATCAGTTATAATAGTCAGATGAGGATGTCGCATCAGCCATGCTGCGGGCAAATCACAATTGGGCGCGAAAATCTTTTTGAGGATGGCGCGCTTAGATTCACCACGCACGATCATTAATATCGCTTTACTGCGCATAAACGCGTCGGCGCCGTAAGTTGTAGCTTGGGCTTGATCAGACAACTTCAGCCGCTCGCGCGTTTCTTTATCTAGGCGAACGCAGCCTGAATAAAACCGCCGTGGCAACCCCGGCTCGTGAAAAGCGACGTGTCCATTTGTGCCTAGGCCCAGGACGGCAAGCTCAGCGCCTTTTTCGGCGTCATCAATAAATTCAAATTGCTCGCTGTAGGCGGGCAAAGTTTCTTGAAAGAAATGGCGAAAAATATTTTTCTTCTCGCCGCCGGTAATTTCATCAAGCTGCACAAAGGTAAGCCCACGCAAATAGGCCGGCTGTCGCGTCTGCCAATCTCGATAAAGTGGTCGCGGTGTTTCGCCCGCCGGTAAAAAAATGCGTTTCGCTTTTGTCGCCGTAAGATTTTCGCGAAACCAACTGTCAATGGCTAATAGCCATGCTTTTTCATCGGGGCAGACAATAAGGTTCATTGAGCTTTGCCATACTTAAATTGTCTTGGGTTTATATTAGCGGTCATAGTCCATCGCCTCACGAAGCTTGCCTATTCCACTTGAACTTTGAGTGGCATTTTCAGGTGGATTAAACCTTCGCTGTCGGGTTCGGGCAAATGACCGCCAGTCATGTTGACTTGCAGACTAGGCAGCAGCAGTCGCGGCGCCGATAATGTTTTATCGCGGGCGGTACGAAACTCCACATATTTATGCAAAGTGGTGTCGGCCGTGATGTGAATATTACTTTTTTTCTGCTCACCCACCGTGGTCATAAACTGAAGGGGCCGCTGATGGGGTTGATAATCGTGGCCAACGAAAATCTTTGTGGCGTCTGGCAATCGATAAATTTTTTCAGTGATCGATCTGTACATGGTGTCGGCACTGCCGTCGGGAAAATCACAACGACCCGTACCCGAATCAGGCATAAAAATGCTGTCGCCAGTGAATAAATGATCTTCAATTAGAAAACTCACGCAAGCCGGTGTATGCCCGGGAGTCGCCAAAACTTGAAACATCAATGAGCCGGCTTGTAACCTGTCGCCATTTTTTACGAGCGTATCGAACTGCTCACCATTTGCTTCGAAATTTTTTAGATTGAAAAGTTTTTGGAAGTTTTGCTGCACACGCCGAATATTTTCACTGATGACCGTTTTAACTTGTGGGTATTTTTTCTTTATCAGTTGGGCACCTGAAAGGTGGTCGGCGTGTATGTGGGTTTCTAAAATAAAATGCGGCTTTAAATTTTGCGACTCTAAATAACTCAAAACCTTCTTGACTGACTCGCTCCAAACTCTCCCGTCACCCGGTTCGAAATCGAGAACGGGGTCGATAACCACGGCATCGCGAGTATGTGGGTCGAAAACGACGTAAGTTAACGTCGACGTATTTTTGTCAAAAAATTCTTGCACTTGAATGGCCATAATAATCGACTTTTCCCTCTTATATTCTCACTATTTGCAACCATTTCAGCCGAGAAGGCAAGAGCAAAACCAAGTGTAAGGTTGTGCCTTCGGGCAATAACGTATATGAAACCTTATGTTTCAATTTCGCTCTATCGGCACAGTACAATCTTGTTACCCTGATAAATTCGGCACTCCTCGACAGCCGGGGTTGGCGCCCGCTGCTCGTGCATTCTTGCAATTGCAACCAGATGTACAACCTGAATTTTCGCTCGAGCGACTATGCGAATTCTCGCATTTATGGGTGATTTTTGTTTTTCATAAAAACACTGATGCGCGTTTTCATGCAAAGGTGCATCCCCCGCGTCTGGGTGGCGCCTCTGTGGGAGTCTTCGCTTCACGCAGTCCGCATAGGCCCAATCCGATTGGTTTATCTTTAGTGAAAATAGAATCCGTTGAAGTCGGTGGCGTGTGGGTTTCGGGTGTGGATTTGATTGAAGGTACACCGATCCTCGACATCAAACCGTATTTGCCAGCGGTCGAAGCAGTGCCCACGGCCGCGCGCGGCTGGAGTGATGAGGTGGCCCCTGTAGAAGTAGTTATTGAGTGGAGTACCGAGAGCCTTACCGCACTCGAACAGGCTCCACTAAAGTCTTTCGCATCATCGCTGGCGCCACTTAAGGGTATGCCATCGCACCTACTCACAGTCGATGAAGTGAAGAATCTTATTGAACAGACTTTGCGTTTAGACCCGCGACCTGTTGTGTATCGCGGTTACGAGGGTGAAGAATCGCCTTATCGCGACGCTCATGCTGTGCGTGTATACAATTTAGACGTGCACTTTCGCTTCGTCTCGGCTGTGCATGTCGTTATCGATAAAGTCTTATTTTAGGTGTCAGGCCGAATTTTTGCCAGTAAGACATGCCGCTGATTTCGCCATGAAACTGTCTGCGCTGACAGACAATTACTCTCTTAGCAAAACCGCGCGCACTGGAGAGGCATCGCCGCCTTGAATTTTGAGCGGCAGTGCCGCCAGAAAATACTCTCCTGGCGTGATCGCGTCGAGAAGCAAACCCTCAAGAATAGCAAGATCGTGCTTATGAATGGTCTTGTGCGACTCGAGCGCTTTCGAATCATCAGGGTCGATTGAAGGCGTGTCGATGCCAATCAGTTTCACTCCCCGTGTGGCGAGATAATCAATTAGTTCAGGTGAGAGCGAGTTGTAGTCTGTGCACCATTTTTCTTGGTTGGGAAAAGATCGCGTTTTAAATAACACGCGCTGAGTGCGAATCAATTCACCTTTTAAGTCGGCGACTTGAATACGCGCAGTGCGAGCGATTTTGACTTCAATCACCTGACACGGACCCAAATAATATTCGAGAGAGCGCTCATCTATGCCCACACCTTCACGGTGGTAGTGGTTCGGCGCATCGGCATGGGCGCCCACATGCACTGAAGTCGTAATCGATGAAAGCGTGAGGTGATCGCCCGTGCGCATATCCATCATCACGTCACGCTTAAAGGGTACGTCACCGGGGTACACCGCGATCTTTGCCGAAAGCGTGGGGCTGATATCGAAAATTTTCATTTTATCTTTAAGCATAATTTTTCTTTCGTCGATATTCTCACTTAGGTGCATCTAAATCGGCAATCACTTTGAGTTCAATCGCGATAGGAGTCGGAAGGGCCGTGACTTCTACAGTCGTACGTGTGGGGCCGATTTTGGCAAAGTATTCACCGTAAACCTCGTTGAATTTTTGAAAGTCGCGCTTCATGTGAGTGAGAAACACTTGGACATCCACGACTTGTTTCAACGAACTGCCACTCGCCTCAAGCACCTTCACCACATTGTCGACAACTGAACGGGTTTGCACCTCAATGTCGTGGTCAATCACCCCGCCGCGATCGTCATAAGTCACACCGGGGATTTCTTTTTGCCCACGTTTGCGCGGACCAATTCCAGATAAAAAAAGTAAACGCCCAACCTGGCGGGCATGCGGATAAGGCCCCACTGGCTCAGCCGCTTTTCCGCTCACGATGGTACGGCGAGCATTCAATGCCGAACTTTTCGGCTTAACCGCTATCATTATTTTATTCGATGTTTTTTTGGACGTTTTTTTTGATATTTTTTTTGTCATATTCATTCTCCAATTCGCAAGCGATGCATTAACCTTCCGCTCCATATGCGATGCAAATATTTTGTTTTTCTGTGTAAAAGTCTAAAGATTCAACCCCACCTTCGCGACCGATACCTGAGTGCTTCACGCCGCCAAATGGAACGCGCAAGTCACGTTTCATCCACGTATTCACCCACACTTGACCGACGTCGAGTTCGCGCGAGAGTTTGTGCGCGCGGTTGATGTCGGACGTCCAAACACTTGCTGATAAACCGTAACGCACGCCATTGGCCAGCGCAATAGCCTCGTCATCGTTCTTAAACGGAGTGACCGTCACTACCGGCCCAAAAATTTCCTCTTGCATGACTTCAGATTGTGCGGACAAACCCGCAATCACCGTGGGGCGTAGAAAATACCCTTTATTCAGTGGCGCTGCGAGATCGACTGGTCGTTCGCCACCGGTGAGAATATCACCGCCTAAAGTCCGCGCTTTGTCGATAAAGCCTTGCACCTTTTGCAAATGGCCGCTGCTCACGAGGGCACCCATAAAAGATTTTTCGTTCTGCGGGTCACCCACAACAATGTCGTTCACCATGGCGACAAATTTTTCTATGAATTGTGGGTAAAATTTTTCTTCGACAAAAATGCGCGAACCGCAGAGGCAGATTTCGCCCTGGTTGAGAAAGCTCGAACGCAAAGTGGTTTTCAAACATTTTTCAAAATCGGTATCGGCGAAAATTAAATTGGGGTTTTTGCCACCCAGCTCAAGGCTCAATTTTTTGTAGTGCGCAGCCGAATTTTGTATAATAGTTTTTGCGGTTACAGTGCCTCCGGTGAAAGAGATGGCTGGCACATCGGGGTGAGTGACAAGTGCGTCGCCGGCTCTACTCCCTAAACCCAGCACGATATTGCACACGCCAGGGGGTACACCGGCTTCATTAAAAATATCGCCTAGCAGAAAAGCGGTCATCGATGTCAGCTCAGACGGTTTGCAGACGACACAGTTGCCGGTCGCGAGAGCGGGAGCGATCTTCCAGGTGAGCAGGTACAATGGTAAATTCCATGGTGAGATTAACCCCACTACACCGTGTGGTTTTTGCAGAACATAGTTAAGAGCTTCGCTGTTCATATGCGTAGCGAGATTCGTGTGATGCAAAATCGCACCGGCGAAGAAACGAAAGTTTTCTACTGCGCGGGGTATATCCATGGTGCGTGCGAGCCACACAGGTTTACCCTGATCGCGACTCTCAGCCACCGCGAAAACATCAAGATTTTTTTCTATGAGGTTCGCGATTTTGTGCAAAGTTTTAGAGCGATCTTGCGCTGTGGTTTTAGACCAAGTCTTGAACGCTCTTTGCGCGGCGACCACAGCGGCTTCGACATCGCCTGCTGAAGAATCAGCTATGTGTGAGTAAACGCGACCTGTCGCGGGCTCATAGTTTTCAAAATACGACCCCGACTGCGGCGGCACATACCGCCCGTCTATAAAGTTATCTAACTTTTCACTCTGTGATCTTTGCATTTGTCGGTTCTCACTTTTTACTCAAGCTCGTCGTTAATACACTTCAGTCCTAGAGGCCGCCGACTACAATGAGGGCGTACGACCGCCATCCACCGGCAAATTGATGCCGTTAATATACGACGCTAGCGGGCTGGCCAAAAAAGCCACTGCGTGTGCCGTCTCTCGCGGCTCACCAAAACGCCCCGCCGGTATTGTTTTTAGCCATTGCCTTTCAATTTCTTCTTCGCTTACGCCCTGCTTCTGGGCTGCGCCTTGTGCGAGTGCCGCCAATCGCGGAGTGCGCGTGTAGCCGGGCAAAATATTATTCACCGTAATGCCATGATGAGCCACTTCAAGCGACAATGTTTTCGCCCAATTGGCCACAGCGGCACGAATGGTATTCGACATACCCAAATTGGCGATCGGTGCCTTTACCGATGTCGAAATAATATTAATGATACGGCCATACTTATTCTTCTTCATTTCAGGCACTAATGTTTTCGCCAAATAAGAATTCACCAGTACGTGCATCTCAAAATATTTTATAAACTCCGCAGGATCAGCGTCGATGAGGGCTCCACCCTTCGGCCCGCCCGTGTTGCAAATCACGATATCAAAGCCACCACCAAACTGCTGCAATTTTTGTGGGAGTTGGGTTTGCAAATCGCCATTCTTCTCAAGGTCAACAGGCATATAGCCGTGCGCGCCCTTCACATTTTCTGTGACCAATTCGCCCACGAGTTTTTTCAATTTATCTTCACTTCGTGCTGCCACCATCACGCGGGCACCATTTTCAGCTAAAACTTGGGCGCAGGCTTCACCAATCCCCTGTGATGCGCCAAATACAAGAGCGCGTTTATTTTGTAATGAAAAATCCATGGTGTCTATTCTACCTTTCTCAATTCACTATCTAGGAGAACACGTTGCACTTCTAAGAATACACTTTTCACTATCTACGAAAACCGGCTTCTCTCTCAATAAAAAACGGAATTCACTCTGAACCAAACTCCAACTTCAGTCAGCGCTCAGCTCTAGTTTTTCTCGAATCAATTTATCGGCCTGTTGTAAATTCACTTCCTTTGCCGAACTCAAACCCGCACAGAGCTCATTTAAAATAGCATTGTGCTGAAAACCCACGCGTTGAGCTTCGCTATAAGGGGTACGACTAAATGTCACCAG
>JAYUVI010000207.1:0-2359 GCA_043754135.1 Bdellovibrionales bacterium
TATTTTCAGCGACTTTATGGATAAAAACTATGACCGGGCATTGAGGCAGATGAGTCGTAAGCACGATTTGATCGCGTGCGTGATTGAAGATGCGGCGGAAAAAGAAATTCCCAATATCGGACTCGTCGATATTGAAGATTCTGAAACCGGGGAGTTTGTTACCGTCGACACTTCATCGCGACTTTTTCGGCGGCAATACGCTGAGAAAATGAAAAAGCTATACCTGGAGCGCGAAACGCTTCTTAAAAAAGCGCAGGTTGATAAAGTAGAAATCCCCACCAGTGAAGACTTTGCTGACCCGCTGATTTCTTATTTCAGGCGTAGGAATAAGCGATGAGCGAATTGAACTGTCAAATTGAGTTGCCGGGGGCGTCACCGGAAAAGCCACTGACAGTGGGTGATAAATTCATTCTTTCTTGCGACGGCGAAATGGCGACGCCGTTACCGAAGTCAGCGCAGTTTATGTTTGAAACTGGTGAAATGAAATACACTTTGCATGTGCTCGATGTGCAAGAGGCCACTACCAGTCACGCGAAATTCGTGGTTACAAGTTACAAGCCGGGCGGCTACCCTGCGCAAAGTTTAAAAATCACCGATGGCGCGAGCACCTATGTGACGCAAAATATTTCTTGGCAGGTGAATTCAGTATTGAAAGAAGGCGGTCAGCCACAACCCGTCCCTTCACAGGGTCCATTTCTTATCCATTACCCGTTGTGGTTTTGGTTGATCATTGGCGGTTTAGTTCTCGCAGCACTTACGCTATTGGGCTCGATTTTATATCGACGCAAAAAAGCCCGGGCGTTACGGGCTGAACTTGAAAGCTACGTCACTATGCTGGCTCCCTTCGCGCAATTCAGTCGCGATATGCGGGCTATGGGTCGACAGATTGATCGTTTAAAAAGCGATGACGGCGCGAGTGGGCTCTTGCCGAAGCTAGACGAAGATTTTCGTCTCTACCTTGTGCGTGAATTGATGGTGCCGGCGCATAAATTTTCTGATGCGCGCACATTGCGGGCGATTAAACAGCAACATGCCGAACTTTATAAATTGAGTCGGGTGGAGTTGAAACGAGTGCTTTCAGAATTAACAAAAGCCAAACACGATGTAAAAAATATCAAGCTTCGCGATTGCCACGATTTGTTTTTTCTCTCGCGCACAGTGGCCGAGAAAATTCACAAGCTCAAACGAAAGGGCAACGGATAAATGGAATGGTATTCGCCGTGGGCTTTTATTTTGATCCCTCTCGTGATTGCCGTTGTGAGCTATCGTCTGTGGCGTCGGCGCGAGAGTCTCGCGACGCTACGTTTTAGTGCGCTTCAGTATATTCGTGGCGTACATTTGGGTTTACGGGCCTATTTGAGTGAAGTGCCTAAGATTTTAAAAATGTTGGCGATGATTTCTTTGGTGCTGGCCATCGCGCGCCCGCAACAGGCGAATACAAAGATCAAACGCAATGTCGAAGGCATTGATATAATGATCGTGCTCGATATTTCAGACTCCATGCTCATTGAAGACATGCAGCCGACCAATCGCATGGAGGCCTCAAAAATCATAATGCGCGATTTTATTAAAGGGCGCACTTCTGACCGTATCGGTCTTGTGGTTTTCTCGGGTGAGGCCTACACGCGTGTGCCGCTCACACTCGACTACGAACTGCTTTTAGAAAACCTGAGGCAGGTCAACATCAGTCGAAATATTAAAATGGGTACGGCCATTGGTGTGGCGCTAGCCAATGCCTGTGGACGACTTAAAGAGTCGACGGCTAAATCGCGAGTGATTATTTTTACAACCGACGGTGAAAGCAATAGCGGCACTATCGACCCCGAGACCGCTCTCGATATCGCCAAAGGCTATGGTTTTAAAATTTACTCGATCGGTATGGGGCGCGATGGTCAAGCCCAATTACCCGTGTTTCTTACTGACCCCAGTGGTAGGTCGGTCAAGCAGTACCGACCTATTCACAGCAAAATCAATGAAGAGCTTTTAGGTAAATTCGCTGATCAAACAGGTGGTAAATTTTGGCGGGCAAATACCAGCGACGCGCTTCGTGAAGCTTTTAATGAAATTGATAAACTTGAAAAAACTAAAATAGCTACTGATAAGTTCACCCGTTACAGTGAGCTTTTTCAAAATTATTTATTTTGGGCGTTGATTTTGTATGTGCTCGCCGTGCTGTTGGGTCAGACCTTTTTACGGAGGGCCCCATGAGCGATTTTCGTTTTGAGTCTTTTAATACGCTTTATTGGTTGTGGCTGATCCCGATCTTGTATGTGGCTGGTCGTTTTTTCGCTAAGCGTGCCGAGAATCAACTTAATCAAAATTTAAGTGCAAAGCTAAGACCTTTTCTGACTGATTCTTT
>JAYUVI010000208.1:0-3274 GCA_043754135.1 Bdellovibrionales bacterium
GTCGGCCCTGCAGGTGGTTTTAGTGAATCTGAAGTTAGGATGATGCGAGATAAGGGCTACCCGCCGGTCACAATGGGACCACTGATTTTGCGGGCCGAAACGGCTTGCTTCGCCATTATCAGCGTCATAAAGTATGAGCTTGCAATGATGGAGGCGTAGGGGATGGACCAAGAAGAATTTGAAATGAAACCGCTGACACCGGGATTAGGTTTTCACAAACGCCAAGTGAGTTTAAAAGAGCATATCGCCAAAGCGGGCGTAGCTGATCAAAACTTGCGTCGCTCATTGCCAGCTGAGCCACCAGCGGAAATGTTAGAAAAATCTTACGGCTCCGCGCGCTCTTCAAAAGAAATCATTGCCGAGTTACATCAGGCCCTGAAACCGATTCAGAAAAAAAATTCTCTGCGTATGACTGAAACTTTGCCTCGCGATATTTCAGACGTGCGATTACCGAAGACGCCCATTGCGCCTGAGATTGGCCCGGAACGTAAACCTGAAGGCGGTATTTCGCGTGGGCCGCTCAGCCAAATTGATTTTCAAATCACTGATAAAGTTATGAACGAAGGCGTTCGTCGTAGCGCCCATGACGGTAAAAATAAACCGCTCGTCGCGATATCTGTGAGTTTTGCTTCCATTGCACTGGATGCCGTGATCATTCTCGCACTTTCGTTAATTTTCTTGGTGAGTTTGGTGACGGTGACGGGAGTGGATATCGTGTCTGTTGTGCATAGCACGCAGAATGAATTTGCCACGCAACTGAGTTTGCTAGTGTTATATCTCGCTGTACTTGAAATGTACGTGATTGTTTCACGTAGTTTCTTCGGTAGCACTGTCGGCGAATGGACTTTTGATTTGCAAATGGGCGAGACCGAACAAATTGCGCGGGCGGCATACCCGGCACTTGTGCTGTGGCGCTCGATGGTGAATTTACTTACCGGCGTTATTTTTCTGCCGCTGTTTTCATTTTTGTTGAAAACAGATTTGGCGGCCAAATTTACGGGCCTGCAGCTTTATAAAAAAAATATCTAACTCAATAGAGAAGGCGACTTCGCACAGGAAAAATTTTGGGCCAACATTTTTCAAAATCAGGTGAACTTGTGCGCGCTCTTGAGTCTTTGCGTAAAAACAAAAAAGTCGTATTCACCAATGGTTGTTTCGATATTTTACATATCGGCCATATTCGTTATTTGCAGGAGGCACGAGCATTAGGTGATTTACTTGTCATTGGCGCGAATACCGATGCGAGCGTGCAAAAATTAAAAGGGCCTTCGCGCCCTTTGCAAAGCGAGGCTGACCGTATTGAGATACTTGCGGCTCTCGCCTGCGTAGATTTCGTAACCTTGTTTGGTGAAGAAACTCCCGAGAATTTAATTAAAGCTTTGCGGCCCGATATCTTAGTTAAAGGTGGCGATTGGCCCATCGACAAAATTGTTGGGGCGCAGTTTGTGCAGTCGTACGGGGGAGTTGTGAAGACTCTTCAGTTTGTGGAAGGGCGCTCGACTACCAAAATAGTTGAGAAGATGCAGAACTGAATCGGATTCTTTATGATGCTAAACGAAACACAGATGAAAGCTTTCGGCACATTGAATGATGAGGCCTTGCGCCGACCCGCTACTGTCAAACGTAGTGATTTGAGATAACAAGCCCCACCCAAAATTATTCCTTTTAAAAAACGCGAGGTAGCATCGACGCCTGTGTTGGTGCTGGTCAAATTAGTTTAGAAGTCGACGGTCAAGTTGTAGCGGTGATGAACGAGTATAATCCTTCGGTGCGAGTTTCTGAGGGTTACACGTTGTCGTTTCTCAATTCAAAGTTGAGTTCTGGCTCAGGGGGCGCCGATATGCTTGATGACAACGGCGACTGGAAATGGATTTGCGATGAGAGAGATATCAATGCGACTTTTCGTGCTGAAAGACCTTTTTGCCATGACTTGAAAGTGGAAGATGGTGCGGTTCTTATTCCGACTAACTTTTATGGCGTAAGAGATTTTCATGTCAGCTTAAAGAAGAACAGTGAACCAAACAGACTTATCGTCTTTAGAGTAGACGAAGCTAACTTGGACCCGAACCAACCTATGGCGAGAGGCATGGGCTGTGGCAGAACTGTGATCGGGAATTAGATACTTTCTTGCGACAGAGATGGTAACCGAAAGACTGTGTAAAATATTTTCCGCTATTTGACAGTCGGCTAATTGCTCGACAGTCCGTTAGCTTATTGAGCGAACATGTTTGTATCTAGCCACGAACTCTTTTTCGCATTCTCCCGGAATGAGCAATCGACTGTATGCATTTAACACTTACAGTCGATTGTTCACTCCGGGAGATCTGCTAATCGATCATGGCTGTCGGGGTTTCGGCTATCAGCTCAAATCCAGTCGCTGATTGCCGTTACAGATCTGCTGACAGCTGACTGCTGTCAGCCACCGTACACTAGATTTATATTTGCGAGCAGTTTGCGTGTAATTCGGAATCTTGAAGAATCAACTGATTCATGACATCGACGATTTGCGCTGATTGCGCGCTGTCGTAATTAGATATCGCTGAATAATTCTTTTGTAAAACGGCGCCTAAGTGACTGCTTATTTTCATTGAGCAATTGTTCATCGCTGCGAGTGATTCGATATGTCCACCGCCACCCAATGCGATTTGCTTTTTGATCTCGAGTAAATTTTGTTCGATATAATCTTTTTTAAATTGAGCACTTTTCCAGCCATTTGCGAGTGAGCAATCACCCCATGATGACCATGATTGTGTTGTCCCGACCGAAGCTCCTGTCGATACCCCGGGGTCAACTGATGCGGTCGTATCTTCAGTCGAAGGTTTGACCGTACTTGAGGCGATCCCGTTCTTCTTTGTGTTTTCAGAAGCCGTGTTTGGCGCCCAATTGTATTTTCTGAGCATGCCGTACTTGTTTGTATCAAAACAGTTTGGAGTTTCACCATCGTGTGGGTTTACACGGTTTTATGGATCGGCAGGCTGGTTACCTCAACAACTCTTCCATCGAGGTACTCGCAACGGCGTTCAATTATGAAAAAGACCGCGGTGTGATTTTAGATAACGTCACTTTAATCGGCGTCAAAAATATTCAGCCAATGACTTACACTGAATCACCGAAATCTTGGCAAGTGGAGTTGAAGTTTCAGCGAAACCCGATGCTCTTTGACGAAGAGAAATACGAACTTATGTTCGAAGGGGGTTTGGGGTTGAGTGGTTACGCGCCGTCTACGCACCTCACTCATTATGCGATGGCTATGGTGAATGCCCATGCCGGTGAC
>JAYUVI010000209.1:0-6005 GCA_043754135.1 Bdellovibrionales bacterium
GATAAAACTATTGAAAACTTTTTCGCCGGCGACTTTGTTGTAGTCATTGTACAACGAAGCATAAAGCGACGAACTACCGCCCAAGCTAATCCCCATACCATGCACGGCGGCCACTTGATCTTTGTATGGCGATATATGTTTCAACCAATAAGCGGCGCGAAACAGCGATTGCCCTTCGAATAATCCACCCACGTGCACGCGGCGGTTATCGACAATGCTGGCTGGTGAAACATCGTTATTGATCGCCATCACGTTAAAAGGTGATTCGTCAAAAAGGTGCATCATCACATTGAGAGAACGAGAATCTTTAGCGACTTCACAGAATACTCCGCATTTCACGACGACCCATGGGCGCGGGCCCGGTCGCGCTAAAATCAAACCTTGCAAAATTTCGCCGTTGGGCGTGGTGAGACGAAACGGTGCATAGTTCGGTAATTGTGCAACGTCGTATTGAATAAGATCTTCGTTGAGCAGTGAAAAAAACGAGCGATCATTGTTACGACTAATGTGATCTTCGCATTCATTTAAATAAGTTTGCATGACTCGCATGTTCTGGTCGATATTGCCGCCGGATCCGAGAATTTTTTTCTCCAACGAGTCGCCTCGGCATTGGGGTTTAACGGGGTCTTTGGGGGCGCCCGAGGGCATAATTGCGTTCATTTGCAGCAGGTATTGCAAAATTTTATCAACGGAAGATGGCGCTTCGCTGTCGCCGCCAAAAGCTTGGGATTGTAGGGCTCGAGAATTGACCTCTTTGTAGCTTTTGAGCGCTTCACTACTAAACACTGACGAGGTGCTTTTGAACTTCTGACCTACTCGTGCGGATTGAAGGCGCGGGCCCTCGTCGAGAATTTGGAACTGCCAGCCTGACTGCGCACAAAGCGCTATGGGGGCCATAAAAACCCACAGAAAACTGAATAATAGACCATCGAAGTGAATCTGGTGTTGCCTGTTCATGCACAGTCTATCGTCTAGCCTGGTCACTAAATGAACTGGCGCGAATAAAATCTAGACGTTGGCCCCGACAATGCTGTTGCGTGCCGTATCGAGGGGTGATAGAAGTTTCACCTTCAAAGCGGAGAAGATTATGAAAAAGGACCTACACCCTGAATTTAAAAACGTTGTTTTCAAAGATATTTCTTGCGATTACAGCTATTTGACCAAATCAACTATGCGATCAAAAGAAACTGTTAAATGGGAAGACGGCAAAGAATATCCCCTCGTTAAATTTGAGGTTTCGAGCTCTTCACATCCATTTTATACCGGCAAACACCGTATGATCGACACTGAAGGCCGCGCTGAGCGCTTCAAAAAGAAGTACGCGAAGAAGTCGTAATCGCTGTTTTGGGAGTGGCCCGCACCTTGGGCCGCTACTCCGGTCTGACAGACCTATCGCCTCTGGCCGCCAATTCACCGACTACTTTTGTCACCTATCTTAAAGCTTAGACGCTTTCCCCTCCCACGCATTTTCATTTTTTTCAATAATTACCATAGCTTATATTTTACGGCCGCTGTCGACATGGAGCAAATGATCGCTCAACGAACAGGCGCCAGACCATAAACATGCGCGCGCAGTAATTTTATAAAATCGTCTTCAGATAAATCGGCGAGAATGCGTGGCGGGTAAGGTTGCCCGAAATGTAGATGAATAGGCGCGCGAGCTGCGTTCACCAAATTCGAAACATGTAGCGCGGCTGAGGCGGCTTCGGCGACGTGAATTTTTAACCACAAAGAAAGCTGCGACGGTTGGCCCTCGACAAACACCGGTACGATGGTGGTGTTGAGTTCTTTTAAATAAATATTATGAAAACTTGAATTCCATGGGCGATCGTAGGCGCGTGCTTGTTCAATGTGAGTTTTCGATGACACTTCACCGGCGGGGAAAATAATCACTCCGCCGCCGTTTTTCAGATGTTGGCGAATATCTCGCAGAGTTTTCACGTTGGCGCGCGTGCGTTCGCGTTTGGCTTCAACGCTATCTTTGTCACTGCCGTGAACTTGCAACATAAAGGCATGATCGGCCATGCCCGGGACTTTTCTCAGGGCATCGGTCATCACGACTCGAATGTCCTTGCGCAGAGGCGATAGCGCGCCGGCCATGGCGATGGCTTCGGCACCATTCAGGGGATGATTGCTCACCATCATCAGCGGCCCTGAGGTAGGAATACTATAGAGCGAGCCATAGGTGCGAACATCCATACCAATGGCTTGGGCGAGTATTGCGTAATAACCGGTTTCGTCTAGAGCCTGCGGGTTTAATTGAGCTCGCAGCCTTTCTACAGGTTCACGCAGATGTGAGTACGCCAGCAGTGGGCTCAGCATTTGGCTTATACGATTGACGATGCGCGCGCTGAGAGTGGTGTGTTCAGAGATTCGCAAAAAAGGTGCGCCACGCTCGGGGATTTCAACTGTTGGGTGAAAAAATGCTTCTAGGCAAGGAGTCGCTGAGGAAGGTGAATTGGCCTCGCTCACGGGAGTTGACGGAGCAGCATTCACCATCAGTGCAAAAGCGAACGTCGAAGCAAGAAAAAGTGCAGGCCATTTTTTTAACATGGCCCTTCATAGGCAATTCAGTTTCATTGCACAAGTAGAATCCGGCGGGCCTCCAGACTTCGAATAAAACTTACTCTTCTACAGTTCCTAATTTCTTCTTCTGCGGCGACGAAACTTGCAGTTGCCTCTGACAGGAGGAAAACATGCCAGTCATTTCGCGTTTTTACGGGATTACTATTTATATGTATACGGTAGACCATAACCCTCCACATTTTCATGTGCGATATAGTGAATTTAAAGCTTTAGTCACGATACGGGATTTAAAAATTATTGCGGGGGAACTGCCGCCTAGAGTAAAGTCCATGATTATTGAGTGGGGCATGGTGAATCGAATAGCCCTGTACGAAAATTGGGAGAGAGCTAATTGTCACCAGCCACTCCTTGAAATTAAGCCATTGGATTAAATATGTACTACGATTTAAAAAAAGCAGAGCACGTAAAAGATTATATAGTTCGCCTCACTTTTGCGACAGGTGAAGTCTTCGATGCTGACCTGACTCCCTTTTTGTGGGGTCCTATTTTTGAACCTATTAGGAACGACATCGAGTATTTCAAAAATTTTTCCGTGCATCCTGAACTTGAATCTATATCATGGCCCAATAAGGCCGATATCGCTCCAGAAGTTCTTTACGACTACGCTAAGGGTAACAATAAAACTTCCGCTTAATTTAAAATAACGGAAAAGTAGGCTGGCGATTTCCCCTTGCCTGCGCTCTTCCTTGCTTTTTTAGTAGATACGCCTACAATTTTTAGTAGATGTATCTACTAAAAATTGTAGATGGGCTTTATGTCTTGGGTTGAGTTACCTTTCGCCAAACAAGTTTTTGAACAATTGGATGGGCGTCGTATCCAAGCCATTATGGGGCCTCGTCAAGTTGGCAAAACCTCGACTCTTTTAAAATATCTTGAAGATCATTTTAAGCCCGAAGAATATCATTATGAAGCCTGTGATGCGGTTACTGAGACTTTGTTCTTTCTGACAGAGGCGTGGCAACAGGCCATTGAGGGCAAAATCCTAATTCTAGATGAAATACAAAAATTGGATAACTGGTCAGAGTATTTAAAAAAGTTATGGGATCAGAGCAAAGTTAAAAAGCACTAAATTAAATGTATTATTATCGGCTCAAGTTCGCTTCAACTGCAGCAAGGTTTAAGTGAAAGCTTGACTGGGCGTTTTGAACTTATAACCACTTGGCAATGGGGTCTTGCAGAATCCACCAAGGGTTACCCCCTGTTTCAGGAAAGATGTCGTGCGAGCTGAACAAAAATTTTAGAAAAATTGGCTAGAGATTTTTCTCTAGCCTACGTTATTCCTAATAATAATTAGTTCTACTCCAAAATCGGTGAGTTCAAACCATACGCCAAACCGCTGTGTTCAATTACGCGGTAAGGGTTGTTCGCGTAATCAATCAAATACAAGCAGGGCTCAATATTTTTTTGAAACGTCGGCTCGATAAAACTTTGGCCCGGGTAAAAACCGCGACGAGCGTCGAAGCCGTTGCCACTGGGGTCAAGTTCGAACGTAAAAGAGATTATGCCCAACGTGCCATAAGCCCAATCCGTGGTGTCGCCGCTTGCGATGTAAAGATCTGAACTCTGTTGGGGAGTGTAATGGTTCCACTGCGCCATCGTTTCAGCCATCGTCTTGTGTACCTGAAAATCACGCTGATTCGTGATGCTGTCATAAGTGTAGCCCCATGGGTAAAGAATCAGCTGAGAGAACGTGTGAAAGCTGAGGCTCGTGGTGATATTGCGGTGAGATTCAAAAAACGCTTTTACGTTTTGGGTCTCAGGTTCGCTGAATGCACTCGTACCACGATAAGTTTCATTGCTCGGGCTTGTGCTTGCACCGCCTTCACCCCAGTGGTGCCCATAGTTACGATTCAAATCTACACCGTAAATACTGCCGGTGTTTTGGCGGCGGTTTTTGCGCCATAGTTTATATGATCCCGATTCAACATCGTATTCAGCACCGTCTGGGTTTATGACAGGCGCAATGTAAACTGTGCGTGTGCTCAGTAAATTCATGATACGTTGATTGCCCGCTGTATATTGCTCAGCCAAATACTGGGCGAGCTTCAGCGGTGTTTCAATCGAAATATGCTCGCGCGCGTGGTGACCACCCATAAAGAAAACCGCCGGGAGCGATTTGTCGTCTTCAACAGTCGAAATGGTCATGATGTACATTTCGCGACCTTGTAACGATTGACCCAATGAAGTGAGTTTCACCAGGTTTGGGTACTGGGCGGCGAGAGCCTCCATGGCTTGCATCAATTCGAAGTAGTTATGAAAGTTCGAATCGTCGGCCGGGAAGTCCATCATCCGCTGGTCGAGCTCGAACGAAACATCGAGTAATCCCGATTTTTTTGCGGCTTCGTAGTTTTCAGCTGTACCGATCGCAATCACTGAATCTTCAATGACGGCTTCAATGCTCACGCCAAGGTTGGCGATGGCCGAACGTTCATATTTGTCTTTGGCTTTGAATTTCATCCAGTAGTGGGCTTCGTCGGCGCTGGGCGCGGGCGTTGCTGCTTGAGTGATGAATCCGAATACGGTCGCAATAGATGCGACAAAAAGTTGTCTAATCATTTTACCCCTCCATGGTATGCTATAACGGTAGCACTAGACGAAGGACTGTCCAGTAAAATGATGGGTCAAACTGACGGCGTAAAAGCGATGTGGCTCGCCGTGATATTTTTTGCCCTCGGGCACACCGCTGTAAAATGGGTGCCGCATATCTCGTTTTATCAATTGGTTTTCTTGCGCGCGTTGTTCATGGGCTTGATGTGCATCGCCATCTTGCGTTTCAAAAAAGTGAGTGTGGTGGGCAAAAACAAAAAATTACTATTTTTGCGGGGAGTAGTCGGCACGGTGGCGCTCACGACTTCTTTTTGCGGGAGCGCACTTCGCTCTTGCAAGCGGTGTGTTTCTTTTTTGCGTTTATCGGCGTCCTCATGGTGAAGGGTTTTGATGGTCGTGTGAGTGGCGTTGATCTCACCGTGAGTTTTGTATCGGTGATTTTTTCTTCAATCGCTTACAATTTGGTTCGAGTGTTGAAAGATTTTGACGACGAGTTGGTGGTGATTTTGCATTTCACCGCGGTCACTGTGCCAGTGATTGGGCCCTTTGCGGTGATGCATTGGGTGTGGCCGTCTTTATTGGATTGGTGGTTTATATTAGTGATCGGCACATTTACGATGCTCGCGCAGTTTTATATGACTGTGGCTTACCAAAAGCGGCCAGCGTCTGAGGTGGCGATTTACAATTATGCGGGAGTATTTATCGCTTTGGTGATGGGCTATTTCTTTTTCAGTGAAACCTACTCTATGCTCAGCCTGTTCGGCATGGCGACAATTATGGTTTCAGTCTTTGCCTCGTCGCGGTTGCAGTGAGCCTCCTCTGAAGCATGTTAAAATGTTGGCAGGTTGAGTTTATTTCAAGCTAGTAATTGT
>JAYUVI010000210.1:0-2516 GCA_043754135.1 Bdellovibrionales bacterium
GGGGCTTTGCGGGAAATCATTTGCATAGCCTTTTTAAAGCACGATGATTTCATTTTTGATAAATGCGTCTGAGATTTTTCCGCTAACATGTGCAACACATTCTGCGCTGTTTTATCGCGATAATTGAGCGGCGCTCCAGCATCCAGCAACACACTCAGTTTATCTGTCGAGCACTCATTTTTATTTATAATTGGCGCTAACACAGCTGTCGTATTGGGTACAAAACCCATTTGCAAAAGTGCTCTAAGCTCTTCAACACTGCAAGACCTCACTCGGGCGCAGGCGTTCAATAAATCCTCGTGGTTAGGGTCAGTCACTAAGCGTACAGTGCCTATACGCTCAACGATTACGTTCTGAATTTTGTGCTCACCATTATAAACGCTCCAGAAAAAGGGCGTCTTACCGCCAGCATCTTTCAACATTAATTCATCGACGTTCATGTTTTCTATTTGTTCGACGGCGGCATCACCATATTGTTCAACTAATGCGCAAGCCTCGCAGTTCAACATCGCGTACGCCAATGGTGAAGAAAAAAACGATAAAATGATAACAGCGGTCAATCGCGAAAATGCTGACATGAGCTCCCCTACAGATTTGATTTTATCAAGGGGCCAAGGGAGCGAAAGTCCACATACGACCTATGTCACGGATAGATTTTTACTAATGAAAAATTTAGAGTGGGACGAGCCGCATAGAGCGGATCCAGTTTTCAAGTGTCTGCAGGTTCTGGGCCGAAATCCCGCCACCAGGCATGGAGTTGTCGTATATCGAGCCCATAAAACGGCCTTTTGAAGGGTCACCTATAACTAACAGTTTGGTTAACACTAAGTGTTCTAGACTCAAAAATCCGTTATAACGATTTGCTGGAGACGAATGGCAATTGTCGCAAGCGTTCTGAATGTAATTGAGCGCCTGCACGTTTAAGGTCGGGTCGACTTCGATCCGCATATTGGCAGGTATTATATCTACACTCGACGAAGAGAGGTCCTCTGTCGAAAAGCCCTGGTCGCCGCAATTTTGAAAACATAAAACATTCAAAATAACGAACATCAACCAAAGCAAACGTCTCAATTTGAGATTAGCAAACAAGCCCATTAACACCTAATCGGCTAATGGGCCCAGACTATTGAGCGGTTTCTATTTACTGAGCGTTATCCTCATCACCTAAGACGTTGGTGAGAATGGCTTGGCGCCATGAGCGATTTTCGATTTCCTCGATCCATGACTGGTAAGAAACTTTCTCATTTGGCCACTTCAAAAGTGCATCGAGAGAAATTTGTGCATTCGGCATATTGAGGTCGAAAAACGATGGCATTCCATTTGAAATGATGTCCAAATTCTTTGTACCATTAGGGTCCAAATCAGGGTTCAATTCTGATTTAAACTTGAAAAATGCCAAAGTGTAATAAGTGTAGCTATTGCAACCGGCCCAATAAATAAGTTGGTATTGATCCGTGATCGAATAAGTCTCGGGATTGTACTTCACGATATTGCGAAACTGATCAGCGTCGAAACCACTACCTACGCGCGAATGACCAAACCAGGCAAAGAATCCGTCATGGTCATGCGCGAAGCTTTTAGCAAAAAGCTTCATCTGATCAACACCTGCGTTGATCACCACTTTCAGCTCATAATCCATGCCACTGCGCTGACCTTTATAAATATAGCCGATGACAGTTGAACCCGACTCATCGTAATCGCTCTTCTTAATTGCAGCTTTAGTAAAATCAGGCAGTTGTGTTTCTACATAACTGAGAAAGCTACGATATTGACCCGCGCCCATATCTTCATCAGTTTGCGGATTCGAGACATTACTATCGGCCACATAGCCAAACGCAAAAGTAGCCGTGAGAGTTTTTACTCCGTTCACTTCATGCACCATGCGCTCGTATTCGGGGTAAGTTTCACTTTGATTTTCAGTCATCTCACCCACGATAACTTTCACTTCTTGATATTCGCTGCCTACGCGGTGGTCGCAACCGTAGCGAGCTGGGTCCCAAAAGTACCAATAAAAAGATTGAGTCTGGTGATCAGGCGCGCTGTCTGTGCAGTTCTTCCAACGCGATGTCAGCAGGTCGTTTTCATTGTACGGCACTGGTAATAAAAACGTTCCGCCTTGTGAAAGACTGAGATCAATAATCCACGTGGCCTCGTAAGTATATGGCACAAGGGCTTTTGAGCCTTGGAAGCTCACTTTCTCCCAAGCCACAGATACTTTTTCGATTTTCTTCGGGCCACCCAAGTTGCGATTCGTCGCCGGACCCATCAAGTAAGGCCATACAGCACTCGCCACACGTTTAAAACCCGCATTACGCGCGTCTAAATCGGCTTCGTTTTGCAAACTCAAGATCACCGACCGCTCCGTTTTGTAAACAGCCTGAAAAGAAATTTTGTGTTCGCGCCCTTTAAACGAATGAAAACGTGGTTCGACCGGGCTAGAGCCAAAACCTGGACGTATCAAATCGGCGTGACCTGATGAGCACAATACTGTGGCAATAGCGGCAACTGCAGCGGAC
>JAYUVI010000211.1:0-10328 GCA_043754135.1 Bdellovibrionales bacterium
CATGGTACTTGACGCAACTTCACAGTAATTTTGCCTTCAACATCATCGGCAATAACAAGATTCACACCGCTCTCTTCAGCAATAAATTTAATGACGTCACGAATATCGGCGCTGTTGGTTTCAATTGAAATAGGGCGACCAAAAAACCGGCCTGAGCCAGTTAAAAAATCGTCGAGTGTACGTGCGGCTAAGATTCTTTCTGATTCCGAAGCGGCCTTAACATCATAAGACTCAGCGTCTGTGGGTGCGCCCACCTCAGTATCACTATTTGACGGAATAGCCCCAGCTGTCGGCGCGGCCTGTTGGGCCGTTTCCATAGTGGCAGCAGACGCAGGCACAACCAATAATGCCAAGCCTTCTTGCGTGACAACAGGCTCCCCCACTCCGTTTTTCATTTGCAGAACAATTCGTGCCGTTTGCCCGCCCGAATTCTGATAAGCGTTCACAGCGCCAAATACGCCCTCAAAATCTTTCATAATGTATGGCCGCTTCAGTGAATCGGCTAGCTGCGCGTTTTGAATTTCAATCACGTACTGTTGAGTTTCGGGATTCGAGCGAACGTTGTAAACAGCGGGAACTGCCGTTTTAATTTCTATTGTTCCGCCATTATTTGAAGCCAGATAATTAATCGCCGTTACGCGATTGGCGGGGGCTTGAGTGGTCGCCGTCTCGGTTGGCTGAGCTTGCGCCTTTTGTGGAGACGCTTCGTCGAATGAATCGTCGGCAAAATCTTGTTCTTGCTTAGCCGATTTTTCTGCTGGAGGATCATCAAAGCCCTCTTCGAAATCTTCGTCGCCACCCGCATCGGCATTTTCATTAGCGCCCGTATCTTCTGAACTATCTGAAGCCAGCTCTTCGATTTCACTCGAATCATCTTGTGAACCTGGGGTAGCACAGGCAGTTAGAAGCAACATGAGAGATATGCAAATAATATGCATCAGTGTTTTTGATTTCGTCATCCTTGACTCCTCTTCAATTATTTATCAATTCGCATCACGCGCGTAGAGTATGCGTTTTCTCCGTTAAAGTTTGATGTTTCCACTACGACTACTTCGCCTTCACGAATGACCGCAATGTATCCACGTTTACGACCGACGCGATCATCTTTACCAAGGACATGTACTTCTCCCTGCGGGTCCACCATCATCGCCTTCGGGGTTTTTACATCCCATAAAATCCCAACTAACTTAAGTTCATTCAAATCATAACGCTCAAGCGGAGTGCCCGGCAGCATCATGTCGGCCATTGTACCGTCGGCTAGCGTGGGAGCGCGGAATGGATTACGTCGGCCCTCACGTAAGTCAAAAACGTAAGGTTCTAAAAACGAAACACTTTCAACCGTGGGAATCGGGCTAGCACCAACTGCGGAGGGCGCAGCTTGTCCATCTTCAGCATTGAGAATCGCCTCAGCGGCTGCCGCTGTCGGCGATTGTGCCTGCGCAGCGGCTTTTACAGCTTCAGCTACAGCTGCTGGCGACAACGGTGGAGTCGCGGCTCCAGCGGGTGACGGCGCAAGCTTAGATCCAGGTTGGGGGGTCGTCGGTGGGGCAACTCCCACTTCATCCTGCGACTTCGCCAATTTTATAACCCTCGTTGCTAAAAAGACGGCTAGCAAGAGGCTCATTATGCCCACGAACAGAAATGCGAGATGCGAACCTAAACGTCTACTTAGCATTCGCGGCCTCCTTGTTTTCTGAAACATAACGGAAGGCGAGAAAACTAGCAGTCAACCCGATCGTCGGTACGTTGTTGACACTGACTGAACCCAAAGAGCTCACCAAATTAAGTTTTTTTGCGACAATAATTTTATCCAGTCGAGTGAGGTTCGACAAAAACAACATGATCTGGTTATAAGTGCCTGATAACGCGATATCTATAGGTATACCCTCGTAAAATTGATCGGCAGGATCTTTATTAGGCACGACTGAACCTGTAGAAGAAACACTGTTGATGTCGACACCTACCGCCTTGGCTTCAGTTGACATAGTTTTCATCAAATCAAGCGATGTAAGTTTCGCAGGTATCGCGAGCAAAATACGATCCATCTCAGCGCCTAAACTGGCGACAGTAAGTTTAAATCTTTCGGCATCGGATATCGCTTTTTCAAGGCGCTCGAGATCTTTGGTTGTACTTTCATATTCTGCACGCGAGTTTTTAATGCTCGTTTCTAAAGCCTCACCAGAATCATACATAAAAGCATAGTACAAACCCGCGATGACTAAGCCCAACATAAGAGCCATGCCACTTGTGAGTCTTTTTAATCGTTCTGCCATTCACTATTCCGTCGTTGTTAAGCTGCTACTAATCTGAAACTTTTTAACCGTACCTTCTTTTGTTTTTTCTTCGACCGCGCGCAAAAGTATCACATTACGAAAAAATGATTTGCCGTCTATGGCGTCCATAAACCGACTGAGCTGCTCGTCGGACAAAGCCCCTCCGTCAATCTGCACTTTATCGCCATCAATATTAAGTGTCGTCAGCCAGACCCGTTCGGGAATTACATTCTGAATGTAATCAATCGCTTTGATTTCTCTTAAACGTATCTTTGACAGATCTTTAATGGCACGAATCCTTGCCTCAAGATCTTGAATCTTTTTTTGCAAAATTAAAGCATTGTCTGCGAGCGGCTGTTTTTGCTGTAATTTAGCTTTCGCTTCGTTCAGCTTCGCATTCAATTCCGTTTTTTGCGATTGCAGGTTGTCGATATTATAATGCTCATAAATCATTAGCGACGCCGTGGCCATAAACATCACGAGCAGACGACTGAAAATAAGTTTGCCACCACTGGCACCGTCAGCTCCATTATCAAAATAAGTTTCGTAGTTGACTGTGCTGGTTGACGTATTCGCCTGTGCAGCATCTCCACGATTTTTAAGTAGGTTAATCTTAATCATGCATCCCCTACTTCTCGAAGTCCCAACCCCACCGCTACAGCAGCAAAATCACGAATGTGGCTTATATATTGCTGACTAAAATCCCGCGAATTGATTTTCACATTAAAAAATGGGTCTAGCTTTTCACATGAAGCGATCTTCGCTAAATGAGCTAATAGGCCATTCACCCTGGCGCCGCCGCCTGTGACAAAACAACGTGTAATATTTTGTGACTTTGCACCGTTAAGAAAAAAATCAAAACTGGCTTTAATTTCTTCTGCAAGTAACTCGTGAGTAGCTTTGATAATATTCGTGGCCTCACTCGGCACAGCTTGTCCTGTCGACATTCCCAATTTAATGGATTCAGCTTCTTCAGGGCTCACATTTAAACCCTTTTGCAAATCAAGTGAATAATTCATGCCACCAACAGGTATGTCGCGACAGAATACGATCTGAGAATTCTCAAGTACCGTCATGGTCGTAGACGACGCTCCTACGTTCAAAAGCGCCACTGTTTGACCCGACATACTGCCATAGTTTTTACGAAAACAATTGGCTATGGCGAAACCACTTACATCCAGTACCGCCAAATTTAAACCCGCCACTGCGAAACTTTCAGAATATTTAAAAACATGACTCTGTACAGCCGCCACCAGAAGTAAATCCATAGTTTCAGGCGATGCTGAGCCTTTTAAAATCTCATAGCCCAAATTCACTTCGTTAATATCGTACGGAATGTATTGTTCGGCCTCCCAACGAATTTGTTCGGCGATCAGTTTCTCCTCCATTTTTGGAATATTGATACGCTTCACGATCACACTGGTGCCACTTAAGCCCGCTGCAACAAGGCGACGCTTTGTTTGAATTTTCACAAGCAATTCACGAATCGCCATGCCGATCACTTGAGGGTCAGAGATATCACCACCGAGCACAGATTGCGGTGGGGTGGGAACAATCCCAAAGGCCAACAGCGTCGATGAAGTTCTACCAACATCGAGTTCAGCGATCTTGATACTGGTCGTACCAATATCAAGACCAAGAATCTTTTTTTTACCAAAACCAAACATCATCCTGACCAACCGCTAGCTTCAAGCCATTGAAGCTAAATACTGAATCCTACTAAAGATTAGATCGGGAACGACATGAAATGTCAATTGAGTGGGCCTTCGACTAGGTCCTGCAGCATGAGTTTAGTTCAGAGGGAAGGGATAAAAAAATGAATATAAATTTCCGTCAGTTTTTCTCCGCAGAAAATGTAGAGTAGTGCTCCTAGCGCAAGGTAGGGCCCGAAGGGTATCGCGTGTCCTAGACCACCTTTCGACTTCTTCATTGAAATCACACCTACAACACTCCCAATTAAGCTCGAACTGATGATTACAAACGGGACTGAAGTCCAGCCAAGTAGCGCACCAATCCATGCGAGAAGCTTGATGTCACCACCGCCCATGCCGTCTTGTTTGCGTATGGCTGAATAAATCACAGCCACAGCCCATAGAGAACCGCCACCAAGTAAAACCCCTGCTAGTGCAGGCCAAAATTCTCGTTCTGGGTTGATAAATGCGCCCGCCAATCCAACGACGATTCCTGAAAGTGTGAACATATCGGGTAAAAGCATGTGATCAAAATCTATAAAACTGGCCGTAATTAAACCGAATGCAAAAATCAAACACTCTAATAACCACCAAGTGATGCCCAACTTCAAAAATAAACCGAAAAATGTGACCGCCATTAGGAGCTCAACCAGTGCATATCGCATAGAATAAGGTGCCTTACAGTTTCGGCACCGGCCACGCAGAATAAACCAAGAAAAAACCGGGATATTATCGTACCACGCAATTGTTTTCTTACATTGATAACAGTGACTCCGCGGGCGCACGACGCTTTCGCCTCTCGGCCAACGGTAAATCACCACATTGGCGAAACTGCCCAGGCAGCTACCCAAAATAAAAATGCTAACGGCGTAAAAACTATCCAAGATCGCGTCTCTGTAAAATAATGGCTGAAATTGCGACGAGAAACACCCACCAAAAGAAACCATACGCTGTGGCGTAAAGCACGTCTTGCACCGGTATGGGATCGTTATAAACAAAAAGTGCACGCCAATTAAATAACTCCAAATTGGGAAGTCCGGCTTGCACGATTTTGGCAAAAACTTTAAACGTTTCAGACTGACTTTTTTCAGCAAAAAACTTCAGACTATCTAGCCAATGGCCAATCATAAAGGTGCCAATGGCAAACGAAACAGCCATCATCGGTGTCGCAAAGACTCCAAAAAAAACTGTAACAGCCAACAACACCCCGGCTTCGATCAAAACACCGTACAACCCAATAAAAAAAGCTTCATTTATATGCGCTTCTACCGGAATCAATATGCACGCTAGCACTATGGCCAAAATACCAACAACAACAGAAATCACTGCAATCAAGCCCAAACTTTTGCCGATAATAAATTGCGCGCGAGTAATGGGCCGAGCCAACAGTGTAAGAATAGTTTTTTTCTCAATTTCACGCCCCACGAGAGTGCTACCGACAAAAATAGAAAGAATAGCAGCACTCAAATGAATCGCTGTAAAACCAAAATCAATCGTAATACGCGCTTGTTCAGCATAACTCAATTGCCCGAGCGCAATACTTAAACCAATTAGCAAAACCGCGAATACGAGCAAGCCGTATAAAATTCGGTCGCGAATAATTTCACGGTAGGTGTTATGTGCGACTATGTAGATAGATTTAAAACCTGAAAACATGGCTTCCTTAATCGTTACGCAAACCCATCTTAATAAAAGCTTGCTCTAAATTGCGATCTTTTTTGACACTTTCTATCTTCGCGCCCTGACTCATAAGCTGTGACAAAACTTTTTGTAATTCTTGATCATCATTCACCCTTACCGATTCTTTATGACCACTCTTAAAGTAAGTCAAAATCGCAGCCTCTCCCATTTTTTGAAGAAAAGTCTCAAGGTCCCCCTCGTAAGAAATCTGACCACCTTTTAAAATTACAAGTCTTTCACACAAAGCTTCGGCGTCAGGTAACAAATGGCTGGAAAAAAACACGCTCCGCCCTTCACGGGCAAATTCACGAATGAGTTCTGACAAATAGTAGCGACCATCGGGATCAAGCCCGGAGGTGGGCTCATCAAGAATCACCAACTCAGGGTCGTGAATCATTGCTTGCGCCACACCTACTTTTTGCAACATACCCTTCGAGTACTCGCGCAGTTTTTTATCTTGCGCATGCAAAAGATCAACCCGCTTAAGCAACTTTTCTATTTTCGCATTGAGATCTTTACGTTTAATCTTCATCGAGAGCTCGCCGTAGAATTGCAAAAATTCTTTACCCGTGAGGTATTCATAAAAATAAGGGCGCTCTGGCAAAAAACCAATTCGGTTTTTTACGCTCGAGCTGAGAGGCAAGCCATCGAAATACTCAATTGAACCCGAACTGGCGTAAGCTAACCCGAGTAAACATTTGATCGTCGTGGTTTTACCCGCACCATTACCACCAAGAAACCCAGTAATTGTTCTGGGTTTCAATGAAAATGAAATACCTTTCAGCACTTCATGGGTTTTAGGTATGAAACCACGCTTATAAGATTTTCTTAGATCTCTAACTTGTAAAACAGACATTTAGAAATTGAATCACATGCTTCTAAACAGGTCAAAAGCCTAGAGTGGGTTCACCGAAAAATCGCCACGCCTATTGCGCTTAAGGGCCAACAAGAATGTATGGGCTGCATCACTCTCCGTTATACACGGGATCGAATAATCAATACAGCTGCGCCGAATACCGAAACTCGCCTCTATGGACCTTCGTCCTGACGTCGTATTGATCACAAACGCGACTTGGCCTGAGCGAATGCGATCTACGCAATTGGGCCGGCCCTCATGAACTTTTTTAACCTCTTCGCATGCTACGTTTTGCTCATTAAAGTACCGTGCGGTACCACCCGTAGCGGTGAGTGTATAACCCAATGAGAGCAACTCTTTTGCCACTTCGAGCATTTCAGTCTTATCTTTTTCCCTGAGTGACATGAACACTTCACCTGAACGCGGCAAAGTGTAGTGACTGCCAATCAACGCCTTCATAAGGGCCTCAGAATAATCTTCACCACGGCCCATCGATTCACCCGTCGACTTCATTTCGGGACCTAAAATCGTATCCGATTCAAAAAACTTTTTGAATGGGAAGACCACTCCCTTCACGCAAACATTTTTTATTTTGCGCCAGTCGTATCTCTCTGGCTTCACTTGGCTTTTTGTAAACCCAAGAATTCCTAGTACACCTAAATCCACCACCGGGATGCCCGCCGACTTCACCAGAAAAGGTACACTACGCGAACTGCGCGGGTTGGCCTCGAGCATGTAAATCACATCGTTTTTGACCGCGAGCTGTAAATTGAGAAATCCGCGTATACCCATACGCTGTGCTAATTTGAGAGAAAGCTCTTCAATTTTCGCCGCGGTTTCTGGCTTTAGCCTTTGCGGCGGGATCACACCCATCGAGTCGCCACTGTGCACACCTGCCGCTTCGATGTGCTCAATAATCCCACCCACCACAGCCCAATCCGGGCCACAAGCGAGATCCACATCAATTTCGAGTGCGCGTTCTAAAAATTCATCAACCAGGCATGGTGACTTACTCGAAATAAACGGCGAATGGCGGGTAAAGTAACTTTCAAGTTCAGTTTCGTTTTCAATAATCTCCATGCGACGACCACCAAGAACATAGCTCGGTCGACACAGGACCGGGTACTCTACCTTTTTCACAATTTCGAGCGCTTCATCTAAGTTCGTTGCTAAACCTGAGTTGGGGATAGCAAAATCAAACTCCTTGCAAACCTCATTGAAACGGCCGCGATCTTCCGCCAAATCAATGGCATCAAGTGACGAACCGAGAAGTTGGAAACCAGCAGCGACTAAGTACGGCGCCATATTGATAGGCGTTTGACCGCCCAGCTGAGCCACAAAACCTAGTGGGTTCACATAGCGCATAACTTCGATCACATGTTCAGACATCAGCGGCTCAAAAAACAACTCATCTGAGGTGTCATAGTCCGTCGAAACAGTTTCAGGATTCGAATTGATCATAATTACGCGACGACCTTCTTGCTGAAAGCGTCGCACACTGCGAACACAACTGTAATCAAACTCAATACCCTGACCAATGCGATTGGGGCCACTGCCCAGAAGCACGATGGACTTACCATCACTCGCGCGCGCTACAGCTGGGTCACTCCAATAAGTCGAATAATAATAGGGAGTCGACGATTGAAATTCGCCTGCACACGTATCAACTTGAAAATAAGCCGGATAAAGATTCCAGTTCCAGCGCTGCTGGCGAATGGTGTCCTCATCTTGCATAAACTGATGTGCGATAGCCGAATCACTAAAGCCTAAGCGCTTCGCCTTCAAAAGTGTTTCTCTATCGAGCTCATTCATTTGCGCCATTTGCTTTTCAAAAAACGCCAACTCTTCGATTTGCTCGAGAAACCACGGCGTGATTTGGGTGAGCTTGTAAACTTCATCAACACTCATCCCTTCGCGAAAGCCCTGCATCACATAAAACAAGCGGCGACTGCTCGGTTGCGCCATAGCCGCCTCGTTGAATGCGACATCAGTAAAACCATTGCGGTCGCCTTCAAGCGACAGCACGGCCTTTTGCAACGACTCTTTAAAGGTGCGCCCGATGGCCATAACTTCACCTACGCTTTTCATTTGCGTCGTGAGTGAATCCTTTGAGCCAGGAAATTTCTCAAATGCAAAACGCGGAATTTTCGTCACCACATAATCAAGCGCTGGTTCATAGCATGAGGGAGTACTACCTGTTATATCATTGCGAACTTCATCTAACGTATAACCCACGGCAAGAAGCGCAGCGATCTTCGCAATCGGAAAGCCGGTGGCTTTGCTCGCGAGTGCCGAGGAGCGACTTACCCGAGGGTTCATTTCAATGACATAACGCTCACCTGTCTCAGGATGCACAGCGAATTGAATATTAGAGCCACCTGTTTCAACACCAACAGCATTAACGATCTTTGCGGCCTCATCTCGCATAGCTTGGTAAGCGGCATCAGACAAAGTTTGCTGCGGTGCCACGGTGATGCTATCCCCGGTGTGAACTCCGCAAGGGTCAAAGTTTTCTATCGAGCAAATCACTACGAATGTACCTACGCGATCGCGCATCACTTCAAGTTCAAACTCTTTCCATCCTAAAATACTTTCTTCCACCAAGACTTCAGAGGTCGGGCTTTCATGTAAAGCCATAGCAATTTTTGTTTTATATTCCTCAAGCGAATAAGCGATGCCGCCGCCGCCGCCGCCCAAAGTAAAGTTGGGGCGCAATACAAGAGGCAAGCCCAGCTTCTCCGTCATCGTCATAGCTTCATCATAGGAGCGCACCATTTGACTGCTTGGATATTTGGCACCAACAGAATCTAAAATTCGACAAAAGCGTTCGCGATCTTCTGCCGCGCGGATAACATCTGATTTTGCGCCCAGCATTTTTATATTGAGCTCTTCAAGCACGCCGTTCTTTTCTAACTCCAAGGCTAAATTCAGCGCGGTTTGTCCACCAAGTGTGGGTATAATGGCATCGGGCTTTTCTTTTTTCAGAATTTCGACAACAAAAGGTAATTTGAGCGGTTCAATATAAACCCGCGTAGCAATTTCAGGGTCAGTCATTATAGTCGCCGGGTTAGAGTTGAGTAAAATCACCTCCAACCCCTCTTTCATCAAAGCTTTGCAGGCTTGCGTGCCGGAGTAATCAAACTCGCAAGCTTGCCCAATGACGATCGGACCACTCCCTAAGATCACCACTTTTTTCAAATCACTACTTCTTGGCATTTTTTAAACTCGCAATCGAGATTCGTTTGAATAAATCTCTTGGATACCCACGTGCTGATATTGATCAAATTTATTTCGCATGCGAAATAATCTCAGCAGCAGTTTGTTACGTGCTTCGGCCTGCTCAAGCTCGGGCAGCTTACACACTTTCTTTACTTCACTTTGAACAAATTTTGTCGACTCAGGAGGATGGAAACAATATGCCATCGAAAAAATAAATGAATCTTCATGCGGTATCAGCCTAGCTTGAAAATACTCTTGCGTATCAAAGCCGTGAGTTACCGGTGAATTCTTAATAATTAACTTGTACTTTGAGAACAGATCTCTCACATACAAATCTTGACCTTTTATTTTAGTGAACTCAAAAAGACTATGACGGTTGTTCGCCAAATTTCGAATATAAATTTCATCCTCTTCTATGATACGCTTCGGGCGCTTATCAACAAAATGATGAATGGGCGCTTTACCGTACTTTTGCAGCGCGCGCATAAAAATATACCAGTCAGAAAACTGCGCCATTTTCAAATCAAACTGAGGTGACTGCTCGTCAAAAATACCAGCCAATTCATAAAACTCATTCTTAGCTACGACAGCTTCAGCCGCAAAATCATT
>JAYUVI010000212.1:0-4846 GCA_043754135.1 Bdellovibrionales bacterium
GATTACGTAATTCATCAATCGACGGGGGGAGAACAAAAATAGCAAATGATGACGGGTATTTATCGCGAAATGTCTTGGCCCCTTGGACGTCAATATCCATGATCACTACGCGTCCACTCGCGATGGCATTGTCGATTTGATCTTGGGGGGTACCGTACATTTTTCCATGAACCATGGCCCATTCGACAAAAAAGTTTTTTTCCACCAAATCTCTGAAACGTTCTTCAGTCACAAAGTGATAGGGCGCACCCTCGCGCTCACCCTTACGCATAGACCGAGTTGTATAAGTGACTGTATCGAAGAGCTGCGGCAACTCTGTCGTAATTTTATCAACGAGAGTCGATTTGCCCACACCCGAGGGGCCCACCACTATAATCATGCCAATATTTTTTCTGATATCGGGTTTTACCATGACCTACTCAATGTTTTGAACTTGTTCTTTAAACGCTTCGATCAAACCCTTCGCCAAAACCACTTGTTCAGTGATAGGAGCAGAGTTGGCTTTCGAACCGATGGTGTTCACTTCACGCAGTAACTCTTGCGTGTAAAAATCTAGTTTTTTGCCCTGCTCTTCTTTCGCGCGCAAATAGCGATCGCACATCTGCACGTGCTCTTTTAACCGCTCAAGTTCTTCGGCTATGTCGCATTTTTCAAGATACAAAATCAGTTCTTGTGAGAATCTTGCAGGATCAGTTTGATTATCGAGACCCGCACGGCGCAATCGTTCATTCAAACGCACACTATGCGCCTCGTGAGATTTTTCGCGCAAGACTTCAATTTTGCCGACCACGGCTCGCAATGATTTCAAAAGCTTGGTCAAGTGCAAGCGGATCGATCGGCCTTCGCGTAATCGTTCAGCATCACAACGACGTAATGTAGCGGCAAAAACATTTTGAAAAACCGAGAGTTCTTTTTTTGAAACATCTGATTGTTCCCGCACTTCAAAAATCTGCGGCATCGAAGCGATGTGGTTGAGCACTTGCGAATTGGTACTCGGCACCTGTAAAAGCTGCCCGAGATCTTTGTAAGCGTTCGCCCATTTTTTGGCGAGCAACGGGTTCAGCTTCACATTGGCGCTCACGGCATTGCGTTTATGCACAAAAACATCGACCGTGCCGCGGTGAAAACACTGCGACAACATTTTCTTCATTTGTGATTCAAGTTTGAAAAATTCTTTGGGCAGGTGAAAGCGTGTCTCTAAAAACCGACCGTTCACAGACTTCACCACCACTGAAATCTCAGTGCCCGCAAGTTTAGCACTTTGCGCGCCGTAACCGGTCATACTTTTCATCGACGTATTATTGTGCGAGTCAAACTGAGCGGTCAACCATTCATTAGCTTTGAGTCCATTTCAAAATTCAGCCTAGGAAAGATTTATCCACTGAATCTCGTGATCACGTTTGAACCACGTCATCTGCTTTTTCGCGAGCTGCATAGTGCTCGTCACTATTGTCGGGAGCAAATCTGCCCGGCGCATGCAGCCATTTAAGAATGCTACCACTTCTTTGTAACCCACAGAGCATAAGGGCTTGGTGTCGGCGTAACCGATTTTCAACAAGCTTTCGACCTCTTCAATAAAACCCATTTCTAACATTTGCTCTGTACGCCGCGCGATTCGCTTTCGCAACACTTCGCGGTCACACTTCACTCCCACCTTCTCAAGTTTGTATTGCTGGCCCAGTGTTTCGTTTTGGCATTTAAACTGCTCTTCAATTTCTTTAAGCGTGCGCCCCTCAGACAGTACCAACCCTAGCGCCCGCTCAAGCCGATAAGGGTCGCGCTCACCGATGCGGGCGGCGCTGTGCGGGTCGCGTGCTTGCAATTCACTGTAAAGCGCGCCTTGAGCTTTAAATTGAGCGACTTGCTCTTGGATATTTTTAGGCACAGGGCCGACATCGTACATACCTTTTTCAAGAGCCTGCAGGTAGAAGCCACTCCCACCCACTATGTACAAGGGTCGACTGGCAATTTGTTCTTCAATAACTTTGAGGGCTGATCGTCGATAATCGCCAGCTGTGAATTCCTCATTGGGCGCGACAATGTCATAGAGAAAATGGGGCACCTTCTGCATATCTTGAGGAGTGGGTTTAGCGGCGCCTATTTGCAGATGCTTAAAAAACTGAATGCTGTCCGCATTGACAATGGCACCATTATTCTTACTCGCCTCTTGCATCGCCCAATACGACTTACCAGCGGCCGTTGGGCCCACCACAAATGTTAGGGCATGATTTTTCACCTAAACAATCCGCCCGAAATCTTTTTCAAGTTTGCGTAAAGGGTATTCGACATACACCGGGCGACCATGCGGACAAAAACTCGAGAGCGGGTGCTCATCCATTTGCGTAAGCAAAGCTCGCATTTCGTCATGGCTCAAAGCCTGGCCGGCGCGAACTGCCGAATGACAAGCCATCGTCGACATCAGCTCACCTAATTTACGCTCCATCTGTAAACTCGTGCCAAGCTCAGCATAATCTTGCGCTAATTTTTCAATCACGTTGGCGAGGGCCTCAGGTTTTAAAATAGCTGGAGCACCTTGCACCACAATCTCTTCGGGACCCATCGACTCAAGAAAAAGCCCTAGTTTTTCTATTTCGCTTTTCGCTTGCATCATGGCGTTCACGGCATCGGCCGAAATTTTAAAAACCTCAGGGAGCAAAAAGTTTTGAACCTCAACTCGGCCTTGTTTGTAGTCATTCATAAGACGTTCGAACATAATGCGTTCATGGGCGGCATGTTGGTCGATGAAAATAACAGCATCTTCTTTTTGTGCCACTATGTAAGTAAGGTGAACCTGACCCACCAAATCTAAGCCTTGCCACGAAACTCGCCCGAGCGGCGCTGAGCCTTCGTTTCTCGCGAATTCCGTGTGCGACGTATCCAACGGTTGTCTATCACGCGATTTCGCTAACGTAATATTTGATGAGCCAGAGTCCTTCAGTTTGAAATTCGTCTGGTCGAATTCTTTACTCGGAAAACTCAAATTGTGTTCAGGGCTATATTCAACAGCCGCTGCGGCAGTTGAAAATCGATTCACTGCCGATTCGACAGCATCTCGGTGCGCACTTGGCGCCCTATCACCGAGCAAGGGTGCAATCCATGGAGCCTTTTCTAAAACGCCGCGCACAGCTCGCTGCACGCAACGAAAAGCGATGCCTGGGCGACGAAACTTCACTTGTGATTTGGTCGGACTCACATTCACGTCAAGTTCATCGGCTGGGCAATCCAAGTAGACAGCGACCGTCGGGTACTCCCCGTGCATGAGTAAATGTCGATAAGCTTCCAACACCGCTGTTTGCAAGCTGCGATCTTGCACGAAACGCCCGCGCACAAATAACCAAATCTGTCGCGAGTTACGCACGGTCTCACCGGGGCTTGAGACTACAACTCGCGCATTAAAATCTTCAAGCGTGGCCTCACCATAAAACAATGATTCAGTTTCTAAAACTTGGGCCACGCGTTCCGGCAAAGTCGGGCAGCTCGGCCAAAAAAATATCAATTCTTTTTCTTGTAAAATACGAAACGTGATTTGGGGGTTGGCCAAAGCGAGCGCCCGCAATTGATTCTTAATAGCCGTGTTTTCACCTGACTCGGTTTTTAAAAATTTAAGTCGTGCTGGCAGATTTTGGAAAAGATCCCGCACCTCAATGGTCGTGCCGTAATCCGCACCTGACTCTAACACCTCGGTCGGTACACCAAAATGGCTACTGATTTTCGCACCCATATCTTGCTGTTTCACTCGTGACAATATGGTGAGATCGCTAACGGCGCTTATACTCGCCAAAGCCTCACCACGAAAACCGTAAGAATTCACCGACCACAAATCATCTGCTGTGATGATCTTACTGGTGCCGTGGCGGGCGAGAGCCAGCGGCAAATCCCCCGCTTGCATTCCCCATCCGTTATCACGAATCACTACATCACGACCGCCATTTTTGTAATCCACCACTATTTCTGTGGCACCGGCGTCGATGCTATTCTCGCACAACTCTTTGATCATGTGACCAGGTCGATCCACCACCTCGCCGGCGGCAATGCAGTCAATCACATGGCTGTCTAAAATTCGAATGGGATTAGTGTCAGTCATACTAAAGCTATAGAAAATTTTGCGCAGGATCGCAAGGCCGAGAATTTAGAATCGCATTTGTGCTGTAGCGCCGAAACCGAAATAACCTTCTTTTTCGTAGACATATTTGACAACTGCCCGCAATGCGAATTCATTTGTGATCTTCAAAGCGGCACCCGCTTCTGCGGCTAACCCAATCGCTAGCTCCTGTGAATCAATGGCCGGCTTACCCGATTGACTTTTTAAGGTCACCTTCCAAGCCGAATAGCGCCACATTAAACCCGCGCCATAGAATATCATGTAGGTCGGTTCATCGATCATCGGCAAAACGCCGAGCAGATCGCCTATAAGCATAAAACCTTTTGTTGATGCCGCGATATCATCATAAAACTTTGGAGCCGTCGAAGTGAAAAGCAAACTTACGTCTATGGGCAGACCCCCGAGAAATCCAGTTGGTCCCGTTAACTGTCCACCAAACATTCCGACCGTGGCCGTTTCTTTCTGATTCCTCAAACTCTCGGCGTAACTGTAAGAAAAATAAGTGAGCCCCAAATAGCGCTTAAAGTAAAGTGACCCGTCCTCACCTGGTGCCTCTTCGGCTTCACTTTCATCACGTGTACTCGCTTTTTTAGACTGGCGCTCTTGTCGCTGGCCGTCTTCTAACCCCGAATCATCATCGGTTCGAGATTTCGTTTCAACATCGGTGTCAGTAATGTAACCATACACATTTTGACGCAATTTTATTTTATAAAACGCGCCCATCCCGCCCACCCCAGAAAAAAT
>JAYUVI010000213.1:0-3805 GCA_043754135.1 Bdellovibrionales bacterium
GGTCAGTTTAAATTTTTGAAAATTTTAAATCAAAACAGGTTCATGAAGCGCTTACCAGCAATCAGTGAGCATTCGCCAAAAAACACGAACCAAAAGGCTATCTGGCGCCTCAACCACTCGCACAATATCAACCTTATCCTTTCTCTAATGGGCTGTTTCCCCACTCGGATTATTGTCAATGCATACCTTGACAATAATCCGAGTGGGGAAGAAATGCTTACGCGTTAGCAGTCGTAAGAAATAAAACCGCTTTGTCGCATAACGAGACGAGCGAGGGTGTATGAAGCAGATCGATGTAAAAAGTGTGGCAAATTTTTGGCGAGAACCTGAGGCTCTTAAAGAACTCGATGGTTTACTTAGGCAATTGCGAAAAAACCCCGCAGATACGGTTAATGAAAGCTGGATTGCAAAACTGCGTTTAGGATTGGGCATAGGCCACTCTGGCTTGGCTGAAAAACTGGGCGTTTCACGACAAGCCGTGCTGCAGTGGGAACAGCGCGAGGTCGCCGGACAACTGGCTCTCGAAAAACTGCGTCAGTTGGCGCATCAGCTTGATTGTGATTTCGTCTACGGCTTTGTGCCGAAAAAGCATGAGACGTTTAAAGAGATGATTGCGCATAAAGCATTGACGCTGAGTCAACAGCCACCACCTCGTCAATTCCCGGGACAGACGCAACTGTATGCGCACTTGGCCTCGCGGGTGCGAGATTTTTTGCGGCGGCCGACGGGCTGGCGAATTATTTGGGGACTTAAAAAAGCTCTCGCTAAAAAAGACTATAGATGGAATTCCATGGATGAATATTTGCCGAAATCGTTATGGGAACGAAACGACAATTACTTTGAAAAATGAAGAGACTACTTTGTAAAGTAAAGCTTAATGGTTTTATTGTCAGGCAATGGGTAGCCGGCCTCGGGCACTGAGAGTGAAACTGTGCCTTCGCCGCGAATATCGACCTTGAGTGGTGAGCCGCGCACACGATTGTAAACTTCGCGCAACGTAAGGCCGTTAAGATCAGGCACTTGGTTAAGTTCTTCTGCGGAAATCATTTTTGCCATTTCGCGAATGTGTAGAATCGATTCTTCATGCACCTTTTGCGACGGTGAAACCTTTGGCGTCTTGATCATATTCTTCTCGCTAATCAAAATCGGCGCGAGACCTGCCTTGCGAACCGCATAACTCGCGAGACGCGAAAACAGCGGCGCTGCGACCTCAGCACCGTAATATTTGGTGCGCGGGTTATCGACAGCTACAAAGATCACATATTTGGGGTCATTGACTGGTATAAAACCGACGAAACTTGAAATGTATTGACCCTTCACATAGCCCTGCCCGACCACCACTTTTTGCGCTGTACCTGTTTTACCCGCCACAGGATAACCGATGACCTGAGCTGGCTTACCTGTGCCTAGATTTGACGTCGCCGCGTTTAACATCAAACGTACTGTCGCCGCTTGTTCGGCCGTCAATACTCGCCGAATATCTTTGGGGCCATAATCTTCGCGAACCTGAGTCTCTTGATTCACTTTTGATTGCACAATGTACGGCTGCCGTAGCATGCCACCATTGGCTATAGCGGCATACGCCGTCGCTATTTGTAAAGGCGAAGCCGTTAACCCTTGTCCGAAAGAAATATTCGACAACAAGTGCTCACGCCATGGCAACGCTTGCACAATGCCATTAGTTTCTCCTGGTAAATCCACTCCCGTGCGCGCGCCTATGCCGAACTCGCTTAAAACCTGACGCAATCTTCTATCGCCCAATTCGAAAGCAATCTTTGCTGTTCCGATATTCGATGAATGCATGAGAATTTCAGAAGTGGTTAACCAACCGAAACGATGTTGATCATCGGCCTCGTGAATGACGTGTTTACCGATTTTCATGGCGCCATTTTCACAGAAATATTTTTTATTGGGCTTGGTGTAGCCCTCACGCAAAGCCGCAGCGACTACCAGAGTTTTTAAAATACTACCTGGTTCAAAGGCATCTGTGACACTGCGATTGCGCCAAATTTCAGCATTGAATTTTTGCGGAGAATTGGGATCAAATGTCGGCACATTACCAATAGCGAGAATCGCCGCTGTTTGCGCATCGAGCACAAGGCCAACAGCGCTATCAGCATCGTACTCAGTTTTGGCGCGATTAAGTTCATACTCCAATTGAAATTGCAATTCGTGATCAACTGTTAAAGTGAGATCAGAACCCGCCGGCACATCGGTGAATACGCGGCCGTCGACAAGTAACGGACGTCCACGAGCATCTCGCTCGACGCGAATTTTTCGATTTTGACCTTTCAGTATGCCGTCGTACTTTAATTCAAGGCCCTCAAGACCTTGGCCCTCTTGACCGACAAACCCCAACACTTGCGACAACAACATTTCATTGGGGTAAACGCGCTCCGTTTCTTCGACCACGCCGAGCCCGCGTAGCTTCAACGACTTCACGTTCTCAATAAATTCTTTATTCATACGACGTTTGAGCCACACAAAACGACGATCGCGATCTTTAATTTTGGCAGCAATATATGCTGGCGAAAAGCCAAGCTTTTTTGCCAAAACTTTGGCGAAGCGTTTAGGGGCGTCGATTTCTTTCGGGTCAGCGTACAACGAATACGCCGGGATCGTGACCGCCAGCTCTTTACCGTTACGATCATTGATCAACCCTCGGCGAGCAGGTAACTCAATCAAAGTTTTATATTGGCGACGTTGCAACTCACTCAATCTGTGACTGGGCAAAATTTGTAATTGCGCCGCACGAATCACGACGGCCATCCACACGACTACGAGACCGATAAACAAAATAACGACTCGAGACTTACTGGCGAAGGGCAATTTTTTCTCCTGAAATGTGAATGATCTGGCCGGCTTTCGCTTCGTTCAGTGTCAATTTCGAAACGGCCAGGTCGCGTAAGCGATCCGGGCGCATCACTTTTGCGTAGCGCATAATTTTCAAACGATGCTCATCTTGCAAACTTTTATAATCGCGTGTGAGCTTTAATAATTCGTAGCCGCGACGGCGGACTTCCATCTGAATAAACACCAACGAAAATAGCGCGATAATAATAATGATCACGCTCATTAACGGGTAAATGCGAAGTTTTTGTCTGATGCTCATGAAGATTCCCCTTTTTCAAAAACCCGAAGCTTCGCACTGCGCGCACGAGGGTTTGATTTTTTTTCGTCCCACTCAGCCTGAATAACCTTTTTATTCACCAAGTGACCTTGGCTGGCGGCTTCAAACCCCTTGAACGCCACCTTTACAATTCTATCTTCAAGGGAGTGAAAAGTAATAACCAAAAGTCGGCCTTTCGCAGCGAGTGATTTCATCATCTGTGGCAGCGCCTTTTCAACCCGCGCCAATTCCTGATTCACCTCTAAGCGGAGCGCTAGAAAAAAATTTGTCGCCGGATGATGGCCCTTTTTTTGCCAACCCTCGGCCCGCTCAATTAGCGCGGCGACTTCCCCGGTCGTCGTAAAAGCCTTTTGTTTTCGCGCATCTAGAATTTTCTGCGTCACGCGAAATGGCCGTCGCACTTCGCCTAAGTTACGAAAGAGCTCGTTCAAACCTTCTTCATCCCAACCATTGATAATGTCAGCGGCTGTGAACTCTTGCGACGTATTCATGCGCATGTCGAGGGGGCCATCTTTGTAAAAACTAAAACCCCTATGACCTTCGTCGAGTTGTGGTGAACTCACACCTAAGTCGAGAAGAATGCCCGCGAGTTTTTCTTCAAGGATTTGATGAGTTTTCAGCAGCTGATCAAAATCGCTGAAGTTGCCATGTTGAAGTGTGAGTCTTCGATTCGAA
>JAYUVI010000214.1:0-2858 GCA_043754135.1 Bdellovibrionales bacterium
TCCGCACCCTTAAGGCACCAATGTAAAGTTATAAGTTAACGTCGATGCTAATGGTTGGCCTAAACTGTTGGTTACGGCGGTGCTAAATGCGAGCGAGCACGCCTCGCCTCCTACAAAGGTTAGCCACTCCGTATCGGCTTCATCAAAATCAACAGTAAAAGTTTTATCGGCGTTCGACGCCACAAACGATGAAATCGCCACGTCTTGCGCAGCACAGGTCAAAAGCACATTCACATTATCGAGAGTCACAGTATTAAGCGGAACATTAAAAACCACATTGCCCAAATGGCCATTCACAGTGGCAGAAGCAATGCTCACCGAGCCCGAAGGCCCACTCACACCCGAAGGCACACCAGCCACCTTAAAATTAAGCGATGTGATCGTCGCCAAATTACCCGCAGCATCTGGCACATTGGTGCCACTCAACACGCAATCTGCAGCATAAACGAAATCAGAAGCCGCCTCGGTAGGCGTTACCGTCGCCACTGTGTTGCTCGTGCGCGCCGCCGAAAAACCAACTGGGTTCGCGCCACCCCCACTATTGCAATTTAAACCTAATGCCGACTGCACAGCACCCGCCGTGCCGAGCACATCGCCCGTAAACGTCAAAGTAAAAGTGGCGCGAGTGATCTCATCATACAAAACATTTAACCCAACAGTCGGCAAATTGTGAGTCGGGTTGGGTAGCACAGTATTATCAGCAATAAAATCGGCAATTGAAGTTTCTGGCACAGCACCAGCTGTATTACCCAGCGTATTTGACGCTGTATCCGCATCAAGAGAAATCTGTACCACTCCATCACCTGAACAACTCGTAATCGTGATCGTTCGCGTGGTAAGACCAGAGCCCGTCACAGCCGCCGAGCACCCCGTAGACGCCCCTGCGAAATTCACATCCGCATTCGCCAATGTGACCGCACTTGCTCCAGAATACGTAACTGTGTAAGCCACCGACCCGGCTGCGTTCACATAAGTTTGTGACGGTGAACCCAACGCAACCGTGGGTCCCAAAGTACTTGTCGTCACAGTCAAAACGCGCACTGAACCACCGCCAGTGTTACAGGCCACGTCAGTGACCGACGCCGGGTCAAAGGTTAAAGTGTAAACCTCATTGTGCGCGCAAGAATTTGACGACAAAGTAAAGTTCACTACATTCGAACTACCACCCGTCACCGATGACCCTGTCACTGTCGGCGGAGTCGCACAGGTCGTGCCATTCACGACCAAATCGCCGTCGACAAGAGACGCTGCATCTATTTGTTCACTGAAAGTGTAAGTCACTGTTCGCCCAGCTAAACCCCAGGTATTAGTAGTACCCGTGGGGTTCGCCGAACTCACCGTAGGCATGCGGCCATCGAGCGCCAAATTGCGATTGCCCCCCAACGAATTCGGTGATCCTGGCGCCGCAAGAGTCAATGTGGCATCAACGCCACCACCCGATGAACCTAACCAAATTTTACCGCCGTTTAAAACCAACGCTGTGGTCGAGTAATAATCTAAATCGGACGAACTGTCGTTGGTGCCCACTGTATACTGAAAAATTAGAGAGCTAGTCGCCGAACCCGAAGCATAAGTGGCGTATTTCACTCCGGTGCCTGTCAAATTCAACCGCATGGCCGGAGTGCCAGCAGTCGTGTCAACAACTACACTGCGATCGAAATCAATTTGTATATCGATCACATCCGCGAGCTTGTAAATACCCGTAGCCGAAGTTAAACCATTACCCACTGCAGAGATGACGACGCCACTCAAATTACGAATAATTCCAATTGTGAACGACGCACTCGGCGCCAGGTGCGGAGAACTCAACCCTGTCGTGCCGCTCAGTGTAGTGTCCCCCACCGACGAAGCTGCCAGTGTGAGTTGAAAACCTTGGCCGTCGGCGCAATTAGCCCCGCTTAAGGCTACTCTCACTGTGTGAGCTGAACCACTTTTAGTCAGGGTTCCGATGGTGGGCATGGTCGTACAATTGGTACCGCCTGTTGTGGCAATAGCAAAGTCGCCCGCTGCGACAGAATCAAGATCAATGTCAGACGAAAAAGTAAATGTCACAAAACTGGGTATAGACGAAAATTCAAAACTCGCACTCGAGCTGACTTCACTGAGTGAGTTAACCACGGCCGTGACAGTGGGTGCGACGTTATCAAACGTGTAAACGTAATAAGGGTTGGTGCTGCCAGCAAGCGAACCATCTGTACGTTTCACTCCAAAAAAATCTACTGTGACAGTATACGTCTGCGTGTTGGTGCATGTGCCGGTACCCGAAAGCCCTACGGTCACGACATAAGCTGTTGACGTCGCACTCGTCACCGCCACAGTGCCGGCACAAGTATCTTGCACAGTAAAATCAGCAGCTGTAACCGTGGCCATATCAATGCTAATCGGGAAGGTAATATCAAGTTGGCTAGGCATAGGGTCATAGCGCCCTGTGGGTTTATCTAGAGTCAATTCGACGGCATTAGGCGATTGCACGTCGATCAAATCAAGGATGTAGTCCTTGCACCCGATCGCACCCGACAAAAGGCTAGCCAACAAAATGAATTTCAACCGACGCATGTTTTATATTATGTTTTGTCACCCGCAAATGAGAAGACTAGAATTTAAGACATGATCAAACTTATTTTTGTTTTAAGCTCACTACCCCAACCGACACTGACTATGGCCGCGGGGCAACCAACAGTTGAAACGCCCAATCACCCCACAGCGGAATCGCTTTACGGGAGTATGCTCTCTAATAACCAACTGTACCTCTTACCCGACGGTCGAAGTTTTGCTCCGATTGAGGGCGTGAAAGACAATTACAAAACTAATGACAGAATTGTGAGTGCAAAAGATAAATCTTATTTTGCAAAATTCGA
>JAYUVI010000215.1:0-5391 GCA_043754135.1 Bdellovibrionales bacterium
ATCAAAATAAAAACCCACTCGTGGCGCTCGCCGAAGAGGCTCTCAACCAAGAATATGCTCGGGCGACAGGTGGTCGAAAGACACATGTCGATAGAGACCCTACCCCAAAAGCGTCGTAAGTTTTTAATGCCTGCGATGTGGGCGACGAGTGACGAGAGGACGAGTTATTATGGCGTTACGGCGTCGCTGCTTTAAAGTTCAAATCGTCTCAAGCCATGGCGTATTCACTAAATACGTCGAAGCTGAGGTGTTTAACTTAGGCCGCAGTGACGGTGCCGACATCAATGTTCTTGAAACATCAACAAGCCGTGACCACATTACAGTCTACAGTAGAGACTCTGAAATCGTTCTTGAAGATAAAAATTCGACTTTTGGTACTTTCGTTAACGGCGAGCGTGTGCCGGCGGGTGTGCCCTTTCGTTACCGACAGGGTGACCCCATTAAGCTCGGGCACCAGGTTGGTTTTATTTTTATTCGCATAATGCCCAAGTATCTCACCGTGCAACAAGAAGTCGCGGCCGACCCCGAGTATGTTCACCGCTTAACCAAGACAAGTGTGACGCAAAATTTAAACAATTGGTTGAAAGATAAAATCGCGGCTAATGAGGGCGCGTTGGCAGACAACGACCAGGCTGACACTTTAGTGGATCACAATTTATTAGCACAAGCGCCGAATCAAAAAGCTCTTGAAGAGCAGATTAGAAAAATTCTGGGTGAAACCAACGCGATGGCCAATCACATTCAAGCCGAGGCCGCTGCTGACGCTGAAATGATGCTCAAGCAAGCACGCAATACGGCCGCCGAAATTCAGCATGAGACTGAAGAGAAGGCGAAAGTAACTCGAAATCAGCTAAAAATCGAAGCTCAAGAAATTCAGAAAGCATTAGATAGTAAAGCTGAGCAGCTGAGAGTCACGGCGCAGACCGAATTGAATGAAGTGAAGGCAGCTGCGCAACTCGAGGCTGAGCACTTGCGGTTGAAAGCATTAGCGCAAGCTCAAGGGGCCAAAGAAAATGCTGAGAAACAGGTTGTGCAGATTTTAGGTCAGGCACATCTCGAGCGACAAAAAATTAAAGCCGAAGGTGAAGAGGAAGTGCGCCAGTTGCGCGCGCAAGTTGAGAAAGCTGCCATTGAAGAAAAAGAAAAAATCGAACAGTTGGCTGAGGCAAAAGCTCAAGATACTCTCCGCCAAGCCCAAAGTATTAAAGACGATCTTTTAAAAGGCGTCGTTATGCAGGTCGACGCCCTTAAGAGAAAGGCCGAAGAAGACGGGCAGGCCCAAGTTGCAGCGCTTAAGCGTCGAGCGGAGGATGACAAACTAGCGATGTTAGATATGGCGCAAAAGCAAGCTTTGGCGGACGCGGCTCGTGTTGTCGATGAAGCGAAGCAGACGGCAAATAAGTCTTTGCAAGAGGCTCGTATGCAAACTTCGCAGTTGCAACATGAGGCGCATGCGGCGGCCGAGAAAGTAACGGCAGATACTGAAAAAAAGGTTCGCGATCTTGAAGCTCTAAGAGCCGGCTTACAGGGTGAGTATGAAAATGTACTGAAGCAAAAAGAAACTGTTGCCAAAGACATTGAAGCTGAAGTGGCTGAGCTAGCTAAAGCCAAAAAAGAACGAAAACTTTGGTTAGAAAAAACGAATAAGCAAAATCAAGAGTTGGTAGATAAAATCAATCTGCACAACCACGATCTCTTAGCTAAGGCCGAGAAAAAGGCGCACGAACTGGTAGCCAATGCTGAGCAGCAGGCAGCTGAAACGTTACGAGTTTCTGAGGCCAAGGCGGCCGAAAGAGTGAAAGCCGCTGAGGCTAAGGCGGCTGAAATTGGTAAAACTTCAGAGGCTGAAGCTGCTATGCGAATCGAGTCGATTAAAGGACCGGCAGAACGCGAGCGCGATTTGATGCAAGTTGAAACTAAGGCGCTGACTGAGCAAAAATTAAATTTGAGCGCTGCTATTGTCGAATTGAAAAAAGACCGCGAAACCTACAGTGAAGAAAGCCAGGAGCTTTTTAAATCGAAAGAGCGCATAAAAGTTCAAACTGAGATCGTCGAACAGGAATACGCCAAAGCTAAGGGCGACAAAGAAAAGTTAATGGCTAATTTCGACGATCAAATCAATAAGCAAAAGCAGACCATCGAGCAGCAGTCATTTAAATTGCAAGCGGCGCAAGAGCGCGAAACGCAATTGCAAAAGTCTTATGAAGAATTTGAAAAAAAATCGATCATGATTAAGCAAGAGACTGAGAAGAGTGCACTCCGCCGCCAAACTCTAGATGCTGATATTCAAAAACAGCTCGATAGGGCCGAGGCTCAGCGTGAAGAAATGATTAAAAAAGCTGAGGCTGATTGTAAAGAGATGAAAAAGGCTGAGGAGCACGCGTTGAGTGTCTTACGCCTCAAAGAAATTGATGCGGGCAAAGTGCGTGCTGAACAAGAAGATGCCGTTCGCTTTAAACAGCAACATCAACATGCCAAAGAAATTAACTTGCGTCTTAAACAAGCTTTCACCGGCAAAATCGGCGAGGTTCTTAAATCGCCGCATCCGGATCTTGCGGAAAAAGAATTGGGCAGGCAGGTGGGTAGAATTATCGATATGGTGTTGAACAATGAATCTTTGACGGCCGAAAGCGAGTTGAAGTCGCTTTTGTCATTTAACCCCGAGGTGGCGGCGGGCATCAGGCGCTTTTGGTATCGCGCCATAGCGGCCGCGGTTGTGGGTCTTATTGTAGTGGCCATTTTGATTAATAATCGACACTGGTTTACGGATGGCAAAGAGTGGTTGGCGAAACGTGCTGACGCCAACACTGAACAGCAAGCTAAATACTATGAAAAAATGGAAAATGAACGCGAAGAAAAGCGCAAATTTGCGCCCGAGCAAAAAGCTGAGTTGCAAGAGAGCTACGTTGATAGCGTGATATTTTCTGAGGCTTTTATCGAGATTTACCGCGAAGAAGAATTTCAAAAAGCTTTGATTTCTGAAACCAATGATTTGTTGATAAAAAATTTGCGCCTGAATGAAAATGTGGTACCGCCTTTCATAGGTGCCGAGAGTTCGTTGATCGATCAATTGATTGAAATGCGTGAGGAGATTAACGGGGAGTTCCCCCAAGAGGGCATTGGCAAGATGCGTGACCTCGAGCAGGGAACGCGCCCGGCCCTCGTCGAGATGATTGGTGGAGAAAAACATTTTGAAAAGTACTGGAAGTTTCGCAAGAAGTTTTTTAGTAATTGCCTGAAAGAACGCGCCGCCCGTGAGGTGACGTCGGAGCCTGCGGGTGGGCAGTGAGTGAGTGAGTGAGTGAGTGAGGTGCGTGCGGAACCTGCGTTGTCGAGCCCAATAATTATCGTAAAATTCAGTTTCTTTCGGATCGGTGATTTGCTGCCACGGTGAGGTCAATTTTTGCTACGGCTTGGCAGATATTGATACTGTTTATCGCCACGGTGACAGCTTTTTTTTACAGCTGTGATTACTCGTCTTTCCACTGCCACGGTGGCAGCTCAGATTTTCACTGCCACGATGGTAGTTCAGATTTCCACTGCCACGATGGTAGTTCAGATTTTCACTGCCACGATGGTAGTTCAGATTTCCACTGCCACGATGGTAGTTCAGATTTCCACTGCCACGGTGGTTGTTCAGATTTTCACTGCCACGGTGGCAGTAGCGTAGGATTCAAGTTTCGACTAGCGAACAGTAATTTGATTGCGTCAGAACGTGCGCTGACTTTGATCTAGCTAATTGCCTAGTAAATTTAACCTGGTCTGGCGCCACGATGATTTTCGTCATTCACTGCCACGGCGATTTTCATCTTTTTTTTATTACGATTATTTTCAATATTTCACTGCCATGGTGGCAGTAGTTCGCTCTTTGTGGCGCTCGCCTTTGAGCGGGGTGAGTCGGCGTCACTTTTCTTACCAACAAAAAGCGTCATTACAAAATTTTGTTTGACGGCATTTCTCGTTCTTACAAATGCCTGCCAGTCCGACGAATAAAATTTGCCTACGAGGCGCTATGTTTTGAAAAGTATCGTCGCTCTGCGGCCGTTTTTGCGAGCTTAAGGTGGCGTCCAATTAACTTTCATAATGTGTTGCGCGCAAAACGAATTGTGAAAATTTGAGTCTTTAAAATAGTGGTATGGTGCTCGCTAGCGCACTGAAATTTTTAAGGAGGACTTCATGCAAACTTTAGCTCTCAACTTTGGCGACATTAGCACGTTCAAAAACGTTCATCATAGTGACCTTGGCGATAAACAAATCAGCCTCCAACTAAGCGAAGCACCTAAATCCGCGACCGTCACCTCTCATCTTATTAAGAAGTCTCAGTCTCAGTCTCAGTCTCAGTCTCAGTCTTCAACTCTACAAACTCTCACCCACGCAGAGCTCACTGCGAAAATAAAATCTCTTGCCACTCAAGAGCGTCACTTAACAGAACAGATTCTTTGGCACATAGCCGAGGTCGATCGGCGCCGCCTTTTTCTGCGACTTGCGTACTCTTCTTTGTTTGACTATTTGACGCGTGAGATTGGATATACTCCTGGCTCAGCACAACGGCGTATCGATGCGGCTCGGCTTTTACAAAAGTTGCCTGAGGTTGCTGACAAAATAAAATCGGGTGACATAAACTTGGGGCAAATCTCGAAACTGCAGCAAGCTCAGCGCCAACTTAAAAAAGAAACTGGTCAAACTGTAAATTTAGAGGTGCAAAAGTCTTTGCTCGCCAAAATTGAAAAACAAAGTTTGGAAGAGACAGAGCAGATTCTCGCTCAACATTTTGACCTCAGACTTGAGGTTGCAGAAAAGAAGCGCACGCAAAAAGACGAGTCGGTGCGTATTGAACTTACCTTTTTAAAATCTGAAATGGCCATGCTTCGACGGGCGCAAGAGATCTTATCCAATAAAACTGGGGGTGGGCTCAAAGACACCATTTTAGCCATGGCCGAAAAGGTGGTGGCTTCGCGTGAAGTGAAGGTGCAGTTGAGTGAGCCTGAATGCCAAGTGAAGTCGGGCGAAATTAATAACCGAGCGAATTTACATGAAATGACAAATAAGGCGATGAAAAATAACTCCGCTGCCACCGTGGCAGTGAATAAAACTCTTACGCCAAAAACCAAAAATGTAATTCTCTCCCGCGATCAAAGCTGTCAATTTAAGAGTCCGCTGACGGGTCAGATTTGTGGGAATAAGTTTCACCTTGAGATAGATCATATTCAACCCCGGTACGCGAAAGGCTCACATGCTCACGACAATCTACGTGTGCTTTGTCGGCAACATAATCAGTTTCGCTATCGCGAACATTTATAATGTTCATGGGAATGTGAAAACGAATGGGGACACGAGAAGTCGTGAAAATTTATGAGGCCGATAGGAATTGCGAGAACTTGTAGGGTGGTG
>JAYUVI010000216.1:0-6494 GCA_043754135.1 Bdellovibrionales bacterium
ACAGTTTGGATTTTCAATCTGCGAATGCCAGTATGCAAAATTATCTTCTCGACGATCAATTGGTTTTTAGCGCCGCCGAACGGTCGGGGGGCAGTTCGCGCATTCGACTTATTGTGGTCAGTGACTGCGCGAGCGAATCGACTGCGTTCAGTGAATATATTACGACTAGTGCGCTCCGTACACATTACGCTCTCGGCGAGTTTTTATCGCCTGACGTTCTCACTCTACTTAAAGCCCAAGACCACAAGCCTCTTACCTGTAGTTTTGAATTTGTCGCCAAATCGACGATCGGCGATACTCACAGCTTCACCCTTGTCTCGCGACCGTTAGCGATGAAACCCGTAGCGCTCCCTTCGATAATGACAATTTACGAAAGCCCCGCGCTGCTCGCGCAGGATTTAAGACATGGAATTGCACTAGCCAGTTACTCAATTCGAAACACAAGCGCTGAGACATTGTCTTTCGGTGTCGATAATTTAAGTCAACCCGTAGAGTTACTCGTGACGCTGTTTAACCATACTCATCGTATTATTGCCTCGCCGTTTCCCGCCGCATTGCGAATGGCTGTAATCGGCGCTGAGATGAGCACCGTCCAAAATCAAACGCGTTTTACCCTTGCACCCCAACAAGCGGTACGAATTGATTTTACCATGGTGCTGAAGCGCTTAAAGTGTCGCGATTATCGCATTCTCGGAGCGTATTACAGTTGGTTCGAAGATCAGCCCCTTCGTTTAAAAATCTTACGCTCAGTCACTGACGCGCCTGGGGCTGCAAATGAACTCACTACATTTCAATTGGCGCCCAGTTCAGTTAAATATTTTTATTCAACGCCCATCAATGCGGCCGAATTACAGCCGCCAACGCCCACTTCGCCACCAACTATCGAGCAAACTCACGAAGATCTCTGTCGCCTCGTGCGTCGCTAGCGCGATTTAAACAGTGGCTCTGAGGTAATAAATGGGCTGACCTTGATCGATATAAAATTTTTCAAATTGAGTGGTGAAGTTTTCATCACTCCACTCCGAGCGGTGCAGGTCTTCGCTATACCGCTCGATTTTGTAGGGTGAGTTTTTAAATTGCTCAGCCGCCCAAAAGAAATAATCCCCACTATCGGTTTTAAAGTCGACAAATGAGCCGGATCTTTGCAACTGCGATAGACGGAGCAGAAATTCACTCTGCAGTAACCGGTGCTTGTGGGTGCTGCGCTTAGTCCACGGGTCGGGGTGATGTATAAACACATGGTCCAACTCGCCTGGCGCGAAAAGGTTACCAATAACTCTAGCATCGTAACGGGCGATACGCGCATTCGTTGAGCCTTGCTTAAGCGCACGACGAATCGCTTGTATCAAAGGTTTAAATTTTATTTCTAAACCGAGCAATAATCGCTGCGGTTCTTGATGCGCGCGGTGAGCAAAAAACAAACCGTGACCAGTGCCTATTTCGAGGTCGAGTGGCATATCTTTGATGGTTGTCACGCCAATCGCCATGGGCGCATTCGCAAAAACCTTTTCTCGCCACTCCCCACGAAAAGTTTCAGCACGCTCTTCGTCCAGTGCGAAGTCGCGGTACTCTTTATTAATCGCTTCGACATAGTAAGTCGGGCGGCGAATTTCGCGAGTCTTGACAATGTTGAGACGAGAATGAAACATGACCCATTCTTTAACTTATTTCCGCAGTACACTCTATAGCGGAGGAGCACTATGGGTAATTTTTTCGTGAAGTCGCAAATTCTGATCAGTTTATTAATTGGTATGATTTTGGGTGCGATTTTCACGGCGACTCCGTCTTGGGCGCTACCCTATAAGGGCCATACCATAGTGATGAGTGCTGCGAATAACTATGCTGTACAGGCGGCCACTAAAATCGCCGAAAAAGGCGGTAACCCGGTCGATGTGGCGGTGACTTTGGCACTTTCTATGGCGGTGACCAACCCAACGTTTGCCGCATTGGGCGGCGGCGGTTTTGCCATGATCAAGATAGGCAAAAATATCGAGGTTATTGATTTTCGTGAACGCGCACCGCAAGCCACTTCACCTGATTATTACAAAAATAAACCTGAAGAAGCATCGATCACCGGTGGTGCCGCGGTTGGCGTACCCGGTTTGCCCGCCGGGTTGTGGGAGATGCATAAAAAGTTCGGTGCTCTCCATTGGAGCCAACTCTTCGATGAACCCATTCGGCTCGCGCAAAAAGGCTTTCGTGTTTCAGGCGATCAAGCTTTTGATTTTGCCGATAACAAAATACGCTTCAATATTGCCGCCAAAAAATATTTTTTGAAAAACTCGACTGAGCCCTACAAGCCAGGTGAGTTGCTGGTCCAAAAAAATCTAGGTCAAGCATTGAGTGAAATACGTAACCGCAATGTTGAAACTTTTTACCGCGGTCGTATTGCTCAAGACATTGTCGCCTCAGTGAAAAACGCGGGCGGCGATATGACAATGAAAGATCTTGCCGATTACAAGACCGTTTGGCGTAAACCTCTTGAAACCAACTACGCCGGGTACAAGCTGTACCTGATGCCACCACCGAGTAGCGGCGGTATTATTACTAAAATCGCTCTGCAGCTTATTGAAAAATTGAACCTCAACCAATATGGCGAGCGCAGCATTGATGAATTTCACATGCTCGGTCAGATTTTAAGCCGGGCTTTTCGTGGTCGCACGCAAATTGCCGACCCTGATCATGCGAGTGTGCCCGTTGCCGAACTTTTGAGCGACAAATACATCAATGGTTTAGCTAAAACTATCTCGCTAAAAGAGGCGACTCCCCTCGAGCCGCTAAAAGATGCAGAATTTCAAGATCACGAGTCGGCACAGACCACGAATCTTTCGGTGATTGATAAATTTGGTAATGCCGTGGCCATGACTTTCACATTAAACGGAAATTTGGGCTCGGGCGTCGCTACTGAAAAATTTGGCATTATGCTCAATAACGAGATGGACGATTTCACCACTCACCCTGGCGCGCCGAATATGTTTGGCCTTGTACAGGGTCTGAAAAATACTGTCGCCCCGGGTAAGCGACCACTCAGCTCTATGACGCCCACGTTGGTCGAAAAAAACGGCCAAATAGTGATGGCTATCGGTGCGCCTGGTGGACCGCGCATTATTTCAGGCGTGATTCAGACTTTGTACCGAGTACTCGGTCGCAAAACCGATCTTGAGATGGCGATTCAAGCGCCGCGAGTGCATCATCAGCTGCTCCCCAATAAATTGTTTGTCGATGAGGGTCGATATTCACCAGAGATTCTCGCAGGCTTACGCGCGCGCCAAAATAATGTCGAAGAAAGTTGGCAGGCGTTGGTTTACGCTGTCAGAAATGTCGATGGCGTTTTAGAAGCTGTAGCCGACACTCGTGGCGAAGGCGCCGTCGGTGGCTTTTGAACGCGACTCAGAGTCCATCTGCTTTGTTATTTTAACTTCACATCGCTGCGACGTACTTTTTACAGTACGCTCGCTTAGTCCTTCATAGCGCCGTCGTTTCTAATCTCTTAATTTGTGCTAGCAATTGACTCCCTAAAAGTACGTCTGTACAACCTCGAGACCTGACTCATTTCAAGGAGCTAACTATGCGTATGGATTTACTTTTAAGCCTTATCATTGGTTTTGTTTTTAGCTTGGGCACAGCTCACGCCGATAAAATGAAAATCGGTTTCGTGCTTTCAACTTTGCAAGAAGAGCGTTACTTGAAAGATCAAAAATATTTCAAAGAAGAAGCGGCTAAATTAGGTTTCGAACCTATTGTGGTTTCGGCCGACAACAACTCACAAACACAAACTGCGAAAGTCGAAAACCTTTTATCACAGGGAGTAAAAGCTCTTGTGATTCAACCGGTGAACTCAGAATCGGCTGCGAACTTAGTGAAACTCGCGCACGAAGATAAAGTGCCGGTTGTGGCCTATGACCGCATGATTACTGATGCGCCGGTTGATTTTTACGTCACACAAAATTCTTACCAGGTGGGCGTACTGCAGGCTGAGGCCGCGGTAAAAGCGACAGGTATGAAAGGCAATTATGTGATTTTGATGGGTCAAGCTGGTCACTCCGTAGCGAATGGAATCACTCGCGGTAACCTCGACACTTTGAAAAAATACCCGAACATCAAAGTGGTCGTGCAAAAAAATCATGATCAATGGAGCCCCAACTTAGCTCTCGCCACTGTTGAAAACGCGCTCACTCAATACAAAAATCAAATCGCTGCGGTACTCGCCAACAATTCAGGTATGGCGAATGCAGCTGTGCAAGCTCTGGCTGAGCAAAAATTAACAGGCCAAGTTTTTGTTGCTGGCGCTGATGCCGATTTAGCTGCAGTAAAAAATATTGTGGCCGGCAAACAGCAGATGGATGTTTTAAAAGATATCGCTCCGCTCGCGCAAACTTCTGCGCGCGTTGCTTTTGCGCTCGCCAGCCAAAAGACGCCCCCTTTTGACGCCAAATTGCAATCAGGCATTTACATAGTGCCTTCGGTGAACACGCCAGTTTACGCCATTGATAAAAACAATCTTGAAGAGCGCATCTTCAAAACCGGTTTTCATAGAAAAGAAGATGTCTACACCAATAATAAAACTCGTTGATGTAACGAAGCGCTTCCCCGGCGTTTTAGCACTTGATCAGGTTTCGATGGAGATTCGCTCCGGCGAAATTCTCGGCCTGATCGGTGAAAACGGCGCTGGCAAATCGACGCTGATGAAAATTCTGTCGGGGGTTTATGCCGCTGACAGTTTCGAAGGCGAAATTCGCATTCGTGGTGAAAATGCAAAGTTTCACGGGCCGAGCGAAGCTGAACTCGCGGGTATTGCCATTATTCACCAAGAGCTTGCGAACTTTGCTCACCTCACTGTCGCAGAGAATCTTTTTGTTGGCCATTGGCCGGCGACCGCTGGTGTGGGTGGCAAGCTAGGCTGTATCGATTGGTCGCGACTTGAGCAAGAAGCGCAAAACTGGCTGTCTCTTGTGGGCGCAGGGTGCTCGCCAAAAGATCTGGTGGGTGAACTGAGCATTGGCACCCAACAGCTTATTGAAATCGCAAAGGCGTTGTCGCGCAAAAGCGAAATTCTGGTTTTAGATGAACCGACTTCAAGTCTCACCCCCCATGAAACTTCACACTTGATTCGTTTGATGAAAGAACTGCGCACACAAGGCAAGGCCTTAGTTTTTATAAGCCATAAAATGGATGAGATTTTTGAATTGTGTGACCGCCTCGTAGTTTTGCGAGACGGCCAGACCGTTTATGAAACAGCGACGAAAGCCACAAATGTGGATCAACTCGTTGGCCACATGGTCGGCCGACAAGTGAAGGATATTTATCCGATGAAGCCACAAATCGCACCGGGTAAAAAAGTTCTCGAGGTGGATCAGCTTGTGGCGCAATTCGTTGGCCGCAAAGAGCAATTGGGTCCTGTCACTTTTCAAATTTCGGCAGGCGAAATATTTGGTATTGGTGGCTTACTTGGCGCGGGTCGCTCTGAATTAGTGAAAGCTCTGCTTGGCGATTACCGCGCTGAAATCGGTAGCGGTAAGATTTTACTGAATTGTGAAGAACTTTCGTTTAGTACTCCCAAAGAGGCGCTCTCACGCGGGCTTGTGTATGTAAGCGAAGATCGTAAAGGTGAAAGTATTTTACCCCAGCGGTCGCTGAGCGAAAATACCGTGATTTCGCGTTTATCGATTATGCCGGCACAACTAAAAATTAACGACATCAACGAGAATGAGCGTGCGACTCAACGTCTAAAAGAATTGAAAACGCGTTTCGCGCATATCAACCAAGAGATCGTGCAACTTTCAGGTGGCAATCAACAAAAAGTGATCATTGCCCGCGCCATGGAGACTCAAGCGAGTCTTATAATTCTCGACGAACCGACTCGCGGTATTGATGTCATGGCCAAAAAAGAAATTTATGAAATCATTTATCAATTGGCCGGGCAAGGTAAGGCTATTTTACTAATCAGCTCAGATTTGCCGGAGCTGATGGCGCTGAGCGATCGTATCGCTATGATGAGAGAAGGCACAATTCGTGGGGTTGTACCGAGAAATGAATTTACTCAAGTGGGGCTTATGCGCCTCGCCTTCGGAGCCGTCTAAAATGGCACAAGATCAGCAATCATCACTTAAAGTTTATTTGCATAAAAACGGCGCGTGGCTCGGGCTATTCGCGCTGGCGATTTTGTTGATCGTACTCACGAAAGGCGATTTTCTTTCAGCACGCAATATTACCAATTTAGTTCGCCAAACTTCGATCAACGGCATTCTCGCGTGCGGTATGACTCTTGTGATTATTACGAGTGGCATTGATCTCTCGGTCGGCAGCGTCGTTGCCGTAGCGGGCATTATCGTTGGACTTTCACAAGTGAACTGGGGTTATTCTCTCACAGGTTTTTCTGGCGCGATGATTTCACTCGGCGCTGGTTTAGCCGTAGGCGCTTTCGCTGGTGGTTTGTCAGGCGCTTTAATCGCGAGCCTAGGTATCGCTCCCTTTGTTATTACACTCGGTATGAT
>JAYUVI010000217.1:0-2684 GCA_043754135.1 Bdellovibrionales bacterium
TCAAAAAGTCATTCGCGAATGGGATGCTAAGGGTCAACTTTCAAAAGCCACACAAAAGTTAGTGAATGAAATCAATCGCGGCTGCGACGAAATGGTTGACCGCGTTTACAAAAAAACTCAAAGCGTTTTAGCCGAAAATAAATTACCTGGTTTGATTGGTGGCGACCACTCAACTCCTTTAGGAGCAATTAAAGCCGTGAGCGAAAAGTACAATGGCAACATCGGCATTTTGCATATCGACGCCCATGCTGATTTGCGGCTCGCTTATCACGGCTTTACTCATTCACATGCTTCGATTATGCGCAATGTGTGCGCTTTAAAAACACCACCGAAAAAATTGGTACAAGTAGGCATTCGCGATTTCTGCCCTGAAGAATACGAATTTATTAAAGCAAACCCGAAACAAGTGGCGACGTTTTTTGATCAACAGTTGAAGTCTTCGATGTTTAAGGGCGAATCTTGGCATTTGTTATGCGAAAAAATCATCGCGCTTTTACCCGATAAAGTTTACGTGTCGTTTGATATTGACGGCCTATCACCCGAATTTTGCCCGCACACCGGTACTCCTGTGCCTGGCGGTTTGAGTTACGAGCAGGCCACCTACTTGCTAGCCGCCTTAGCGAAATCAGGTCGGCAGATTGTCGGTTTTGATTTGAACGAAGTCGCCCCCAACCCGAATGACCCCGACAATGAGTGGGATGGCAACGTCGGTGCGCGGCTGCTGTTCAAACTTTGCGGATGGGCCGCTGTCACCAATAAACTAGGCGGCGAAATTTTATAAATTTGTTCTTTATGTCACTGTTGATTGTTCCAAAAATTGAGAAGGTACCCGTGAAAGAAGTCCATTTACCCCCACAGCTACGCGGAGGCATTCAATTTGAGTGTCAAGGCAGCGGTAAGTGCTGCGTCTCGCACGGCGAATACGGTTCGGTCTATCTAACTGAAGAAGACATAAAACGATTCACGAAAACACTGGGGCTAAAGAAGAAAGATATCTTAGCCCAATACACTCGCGAAAAAGAAGGCTTCACACTTTTGCTCGACAACCCTAAGAGCAAAGCCTGCATCTTTTTAAAAGACCGCCGTTGCAGCGTTTACGAAAGTCGCCCCTCACAATGTCGTACATGGCCCTTTTGGCCGTCAGTAATGAAGCCCAGGGCGTGGAAGAAGAGTGTCACAGAATTTTGCCCGGGCATAGGCAAGGGTCGCCACTACACTGCTGAAGAAATTCTCACTATCGCCAACCAAGATGGGCAAAGTGAAAATCAGCTTAGATTAGAAAATAAATTAGTCAAAGCTCGCAAATAAAACACGGCCATTCCAATCGAGAAATGGCCGCTTTTAAATTTAGTTGGTTTTTATAAAAACCATTTCAATTTCGGGAATGACTTCAAACTTAGCAAATATCGGCACTTCGATCCCGAATTTTAATTGCAGTCGCAATAAAAATCTTTTCAAGGGCCAATAGCTGTCGTCATCGCCTACGTTTTGCAGTTCTAGAGCACTGACTGCTGAAGTAATGACTTCAGTCATCTCTTGCTGCATTTTTGCCACATCCGGAGTCGCTTGGGCGCTGCTGCTCCACACACCGCTCACACACAAACTAAAAAGCATAACTAATATTATATTTTTCATATTATTCACCTCAGAAACGAACGTTTTCAAATTGTAATTCACTGCTGACTAAGCCACCGACAGTCACCATACCGGCTTTACCAGTGAGCGACATATCATACTGCATTTTCACTGTGTGCAGCTTCCATGCCCCGGCCGATTCTTCGCCACGATTTTCAACTTTCATAAAGTCGACTGCCATTTCGGCAGCGTTACGAAAGCCCTCCTCGAAATCTTTAAGGTCGATTTCATAAGTGGCTTCTGACTTGTCGCCCTGACCAGCTTTAGGTTGGAACGAATGCAAGACGTGACGATTTTGCGCAAACTCAACATGCTTTTCAGATGGGTTTTGCTCGATAAACAAAATCTTACCATCAACAGCAGTTAGGCGGTGATCACTTGGTCGCATGCGAGCGGCGGCTTTTTTAAACACCACTTGGGTCATTGCACTTACACTCCCCTTCACTACACCGATATCACCCTTAGCGCTCAAACCAAGCCCAATACGGATTGATTTTAAATCAAAGTCAGTTTGTTCGCTTGTGGGTAAAGACGGTAAAGCTGTGGAGATCAACGCCAAAAGCTTTTCGATATCGGCGCGTTCCTTGGCCGCGACTTCAGTCACGTTACGAGCAGGGGCTAAATGTGGTCGCGCAGTTTTATGCCATTCAAGTCGAACGCGCAAACCACCACCTAAAGTGGCGACCCAAGCGACTTTACCCGATATCTCAACCGATAAGTCAAAACGGAACACCGCGGGAGCCCAGGCTCCGGCCGAACCGGTATTTAAGCCACCAAATTTCTGGTGAATTTCGCTCACAGTTTTTGTCATTTCACTGCGAAAAAGTTCTTCGTTCTTTATTTTACCACTCGCCATCACCACTCGTACGAGAGTGTCGGTTTGTTTGCGAATCTGATCTTCGCTCATGTCATCATTGAACATGAAGTTTAAATTTTCAGTCGAAGCTAATGATGCTGCATCGGGCGTAGCCGGCACACCTGGCGCCAAAGTTTCTTTTTTTCGCCAGTAAACTTGTACCGCGGGGCTACCTTTCATAATGAGTGCCCCC
>JAYUVI010000218.1:0-2057 GCA_043754135.1 Bdellovibrionales bacterium
AGCAACCCAACCCTTGCCATCGTCAAAAAGCGCTTTTCTATAGTCGGCAATTTCAATCGAGCCGCGAATTAATGCATTTTCGCGAACGGAATCACGAATGAACTTCATCTCTGGGATATCTTCTTCCCTCGCTTCTCTAAAAATGTATCTATGAAATTCCATGGGGACTAATTACCGGTTTTTAAACTAGTTGTACAGTAACCCAGAACGTCTGCAGAAACGCATCGGCCATAAAAGCGCAGACTTCACTGCTGATCGCGCAGAGTTTAATCCTGTTTACTCCCAATTTTACGTTTCTGAATTTGCTCTGGTGGAGTGATGAGATCGCGAATAGCGTCGAAGACTAAATTGAATTGGTGATCGTATTTTTGTTCAAGCTGATTCAATTTTTCTGAAATTTCTTGGTAAGACAAAGAATATTTTCTTAAAAGTACAAAAGTTCGAATGATAGCGATGTTCGTGCGTATTGCTAAAGGGCTATGAAGTACGCTTGAGAGCATGGCTATACCTTGCTCCGTAAATGCGTAGGGCGTGCTTCTTGCACCACCCCAACTTGAAATCACAAATTGTGATTTCAAGTTGTTAAGCTCTTGATAATTCAAGTGAAACATAAAGTCGGAAGGAAATCTTTCGATGTTTCTTTTCACAGCTTGAATTAAGGTTCTTGGGGGCACGTTGTAAAGCTGAGCAAGGTCACCACTTAGCATCACCTTTTGGTCTCGGAGGATATAAATTTTTTGTGTTATGAGTTCAGCAATCGCAGTCTTTTTCATAACGGCTGCACGCTGCAAGGATCGAGCAAGGCATGAAACGCTTTATAGAGTCGGTGAAGAAAGTTTTATTCACCTAAATCCCGAACTCGGCGGTTGGGCATGCTGTGAACAACTTGAAGTCACAATTTGTGACTTCAAGTTGATAACCCGTTGAATTACTTCGCACTCTCACGAATAAATCGCGTGAGGTAATGACGAACGAGATAATCAATTTTCACCGGCAGGTTTTTATTATGCCATTGTAGTTCGCCGAAGGCTCCCCAATGGGCACGTATCGTGTCGCGGTCGGCGCTCTTCATTTCGGGTTCAGAACTGGCGGCCAAGAAGTGCGAGGTCATCAAGCTGTTGTAAACTTCGATCTCACCCGCGCGACGCATAGAAAAGATCAACTTATAGCCATTACGAAAAAGCATAAAGTCAGCTTTGGTATTCGAAATACCATAAATTTTCAAAGTGCCGACAGACGAGCCTTTGAGCTGGTTGAACGTGGCTGAAACCTCAATCATCGAGGCTTTGATATCACGTAAAAACTCGAGGGTTTGTTCGCCCAGGTGGGCTTCAGGGTCAACAGCTGACAGATTAATGACGCCAGCGTCTTCCATCTGCTGTTCAGCAAGAATGAGATCTTTAATCCAGTCCAGATTGTTCATCGTTACTCCCACGAAAAAGAGGGCGGGCCGCAGTGCGACACAATTCATTGTGGGTCTGCGGCCCGCTAAAAGTCAAGAGTGAGGTGGGGTTTGCGGGACTCGCAAACTCACTTTACCAATCACTCTGGAGTTTTTGGTTCGTTTATTGAGGCTCGCGGCAGAAAATCGACACGAATAGCGTTGATACTCACTTTGCGTTCTATGCGGCCACTGGGTTCATCAGCACTTTTATTTTTGGCGTATTGGGTAAGATAACCTTCGACCAAAACCGCTTGGCCTTTGCTTAAAAATTTAGCACAAGATTGGGCCGCCTTACCCCACACGCGAACATAGTGCCAGTCTGTGGTTTTGGTCTTTTTGCCTTCTTCGCCGCTCTCGTAAACGCGATCCGTAGCCAGGCTCAGCCCTGTGTACTGCTGCCCCTTTGTTGAAGTGAACATCTCTGGGTCGTTACCGAGTCGACCTAGTAGAAAAATGCGGTTGAGTCCGTTCATGTTGGCTCCTTTGGTTTGAGTGTTATTGGGTGGAAGTGCAAACGAGGCCAACACCCATAGTGAAAATAATTTTCTTTTTAGCGAAGAAATCCGTTCGAATCCGGGAATAGTTTGACTTTCAGGTGGCTTTTTTTAAACTG
>JAYUVI010000219.1:0-6635 GCA_043754135.1 Bdellovibrionales bacterium
TACCGGCTGAGCAATTGGGCACGGTCACGTCGTAGTCGAGATAAACTTTTTGATCACCGGGGTGAGCGGTGAAACGGCAAATGCCGTCGTCAGGCGCTGTGGGCACGGTATTCACACAAGCGAGCAGTGAATTGTTGTTAAGTGAACCTGCGGGGTCGAGAAAACGCACACTCACAGTGGTTGTCTGGCCACTATTAAAGTTGTCGAGGCCAATAAACAGGTTACTTGTTTCATTAACGCCCGCACCTAAACCAGGCGCGCAGGCGCCGCCATCGCTAGCAATTATGTTATCGCACAATGTAGACCAAAGGATATCAACAGAGGCCGTGTCACCTTTTACCAGTTGACCGGCATTTGAAGTTGTAAAAGCAATGTTGGTCGGATTGCCGCTGTCACCTTCTCCCACAACGATGGCGCCTTTAATGTCAGCGACGACTTTGAATTCAACACGAAGAGTGGCACCCGGGACTATGCGAGCTGTATTGCAGGCTTCGTCGGCTGTTGTGCAGTTGTTGCAAAGAGCAGTGGTATCATTGCAGGTGATGGCTCCGGTGAGTCCCCCGTAAACAATGGCACTGCCTGAGGCTGCGGCGCTCAAATCTTCACCTGAAGCACCGCTGACGTCGATGACTTGTAAGGCGTTCTCCGCATGAGCTGAAAATGTGAAAAGCGCAGCGAAGACGATTAAAAAAGCAGCCATATTTAAACGCATAGTGACTTCCTCTTCTTTTATCTCAGCACGTGGCTGCGAAGTTGTCAAAACGGGTTTTGTCAGGAGATGCTTTAAATAAACTTTCAGGTGCCGATGCGTTTGGTAATACCCCGGACTACAAATTCTGTGGTTCGAGCGTCGGCTTCGGGGAGTCGGGTCGCATGTGGGTCGGGTCTTCGGTTACGGGCGCCGGCGTTTGGGGTTCGGCTGTGACCAGGACCGACCTCGCGACTATACTGCAGTCATATGCATCGGCCCCAAGTTAAGTTAAATATCATTTGTAATTTTAAGTATAATTATATTATAATTATATATGGTCGACTTTGTCTGGGATGAAAAGAAAAATCAGTCGAATATCCGTAAACATGGGATCAGCTTCGAAGAAGCACGCACATCTTTTTTCGATCCTTTGCATATATTGATACATGACCCCGATCACTCAGAAAATGAAGAGCGGATGATTTTGATGGGAGTGAGTCAAAGTTCACATTTATTAGTCGTTGTGCATGCCGAAAAAAATGAAAATGAAATTCGCATTATCTCGGCTCGAAAGGCGATGAAAAAAGAACGCAAACAATACGAGGAAACATAAATGAGAAAAGAATACGATTTTTCAAAAGGTAAACGTGGTGCCTACAATGCACGAATAAAAAAGCAGGTTACCATTAAACTAGATGGCCCCACGATTGAATATTTTAAAAGATTGGCTGAGGAGACCGGCGTAGCCTATCAAAATTTGATTAATCTTTATTTAAGGGAATGTGTCGTTAAGGGTAAAAGACCATCCATTAAATGGCAGAAAATAGCAAGTTAGACTCCCTATGAGGGATCGGCTTCGGGGAGTCGGGTCGCTGTGGACTGAAGAACGGCTTAGTTGCACTGGTAAATTGTAGTCAGGTTTGTAAATCTCGAATTTCCAACGTGTTACGTCAAACAAGATTTATCCCTGGGCTCAGCACACGAATAAAATCTTACCGGTTTATTTTAAACCGAAAATCTTTTCGGCAATTTGAATGCCGTTCAAAGCGGCGCCTTTGAGAATATTGTCAGCGACTACCCACATCAGCCAAGTGTGTGGGTCTTCTAAATCGGCGTGTACACGGCCGACGAAAACTGGGTCTTGGCCTGAGGCCATTCGCGAGGTTGGAAAATCGTGACCTTTCACTTGCGGTATCAACTTTACTCCGTCGGCGCATTCGAGTGCTGACAAAACTTCGACTTTGCTCGGGGCATTGTCGAAAGTGACCCATACGGCTTCAGAATGTGAGTTTAAACTTGGTACGCGCACTGTGAAAGCACTCACTTTTAATTTTGGTAGATCCAAAATCTTGCGAGTTTCTTTCATGATTTTGATTTCTTCACTGCAGTAACCCTGGTCATTGAATGAACCGATTTGCGGCACACTATTAAAAGCAATTTCGTGAGTGAAAGTTTTCGGTGCCGTTTGAATTTTACCGGTCGCCAATTGTTCGCGCGTTTGCGTGAGTAGTTCTTCGGGGCCCACTTTGCCGGCACCGCTTACCGATTGATAAGTGGCTACACGCACTTCTTTCAGACCAAATTTTTTCAATGCCTGCAGTACGACAACCAATTGAATCGTTGAGCAATTCGGGTTCGCGATGATTCCCGGTTTTGAACGAGGCGGGAGTTGATCCGCGTTCACCTCAGGCACCACTAACGGTATCTCAGCGTGCATGCGAAACGCCGCTGAATTGTCGACAGCAAAAGCTCCGGCCGCCGCGGCTTGCGGTGCCCACTCTGCTGAAATATCATCGCCAGAAGAAAAGAAAACTAAATCAAGACCGTTAAAGCAGCCCGGCTTCAACGTTTCAACAGGCCACTCTTTACCGCAGGCGCGAACTTTCAATCCTTCGCTGCGATCACTGGCAAATGGGCGCAATTTGGTGACGGGAAAATTTCTTTTACCCAAGATCTCCATGAAAACTTCACCGACCATTCCGGTCGCGCCGACTACTCCAACATTCATTGTGGGTTATGATCGTCGCTGAAGTCTTCCATGTCATCGTGTTCAGGGTGATGATGAGAGCTCACTTGGGTCACCACTATTTTAGGTGGGCGACCAATTTTAAGAATACCAAAAATGGCTCCGAGAAGGGCGTACGTCATAAACGTGACGAATAACATAACTTCGGGGCGCATCGCAATGACCGCCACTAAAAAAACGCCAAAAACTAGGTAACGGAAGGGCAGACGGTGTTTGAAGTCGATATCTTTGAAACTGCGATAAGAAAAAGTGCTCACCATGACGACACCCAAAAGCGCGGTCATTGAGAGAAGAATATAAGAACCGGCGCCCTCCCAATCGAGATCTTTAAAGGCCATCACTGAGCTGGCCACAATACCAGCGGCCATCGGCGTGGGTAAGCCTTGAAAGTAAGCTTTATTGATCACCGTTTTTTGCACATTGAAACGCGCCAATCGCAAAGCCCCGCAAGCCACGAAAAAGAAACTGGCGAGCCAACCGATGCGCTCGAAAGGTTGTAGAGCCCACAAAAACAACAAAATCGAAGGCGCCACACAGAAGCTAACAAGGTCAGACAGTGAATCGAGCTCAGCGCCAAACTCTGAAGTGGAGTGGGTCATGCGCGCCACGCGGCCATCGAGTAAATCGAAGATAGCAGCTGCGCAGATGGCATAAGCGGCTTGCATAAAATCGCCCTTGATCGAGTGAATAATCGCGTAAAAACCAAAAAACATGTTCATGATTGTGAGCAAGTTCGGCAAAACGTAAATGTTAATATGCAAGCGATCACGCAGGCGTTTACGACGGTTCATATGTTTGTTGTTAGCCGCGTGTTGTTTGTTCGAGTGCTGTGGTGACTGCATTTTCTTTGGACCCTTTTCAAAATCAAAATCGTACATGTTAGAAGCCCCCGAAGAAGTAGTACACTATCCACAAGAGGGCTGAGCTTACTACTGGCAACACCAGATTGTCATCGAGATCACCGACGGGGAGCAGTTCCGCCACGGCCCCAATCAGGCCAGCGATTATGCTCACGATGATGATTCTTTCGGTCATCATGTTGTGAGAAACAAAGTAGGTCGCCGAAATGAACATACTGACAAAAAACGCGGCCATCGTACCTTGTAAACTCTTACGCCCGACTAGTTTATCATGACCGTAGCGCACTCCCACATAGCTCGCTACCGGATCGGCAATTGCCAGAAAAAGTAAAGACAGCGTCACGACCGAAGGCGGGAAGATCGCGACTATAATGAGGACCCCAATCAAAAGGTACGTCGTGCCGGCAATGCTTGCGCGTTCACTCTCGCGCATCAAGAAGCCCATTAATTTGATCACGCCGGTGTTAAAGGTGTCTGAGCGCTGGCGAAAAAGGTCGATAAAAATGCTGATCGCCGATAGCAAAACCAAGATTTGCAACGACATATGCCAAGACAGATTGTGATAAGAAACCGCTATGCCGATCACCCCGGCGAAGTGCCAGATTTTGCGTGCATAGTGAACGTCGGTGCGTGTTTTTAGGTCCGTCATAAGAGCCCAGAGCTTAACGGACAAATTTGCGCCTTGCAATAAGGTGGGGATTATCATCTTAAATGTTTGAAATTACGTCGTTATCGGTTTTTCTTCTCACGGCTGTCTAAGCTCTGATAGGGCATGAGGTCTAGTCCCGTATCGACAGAAAAAACAATGTGATATCAAATAGTTATGGCGCTTGTTCTGGTCCCTGGCTTGCAAATGCATTGTCGTATGAGGTCTACTCTCATTATTTTCATTTTGGCGATGAGTATCATGCCGAGTTCACGGGCTCGGGCAGAGGCCGACTTGTCTTATCCGGGCTACCTTTCTGATGTTTCTGATGAGCGCTATCAAGTCACCCGCGAGGTGGTCATCATGCCGCCCATTGAAATTTTTAAAACTGAAAAACCGGAGGTCATGTTCACTGAGAAAATGAACCGCGAGTTTAGTAAAGAATTTCGGTACCGTTTCGGTTTCACCGAATTCGAACAGTTAGAGTTTACATCGAACCGTTTTGTCTCGGGCGGCGATAATGGTCGACTCGTACCCGTCAATGAGTTCATCGATAAGCAAGAGGATTTCGGTCGCTACATGATTCGTGAATTCACCGAATATCACGCTGACCGGTATTTAAAAGGCAATCGTAAAACGCGAGTCATTTATAAAACTAAAGAGGCCATTAGTAATGTCGAGGTGAAAGCGGCCGGTGGCTACAAAGTTAAATTTCGTTATAAACTTTCATCCAATCGTATGCAGTTAAAACTCGAAAAGCCCAGTGAGAAATTTCACAAGCAACTCGACACTAAGCTTGATGGTAAAGAGACCACTTTGCGTTTGTCGTATGACCTCTCAAAATCTTTACGTATTGGCACTGACTATTCGCCGTTTGATGAAACACTTTCGCTGTATGCCGCCCGACGTTTAACCGCGAGTCTCGAAACCTCTATCACCGGCCAATCTTTTCACAAAGATATTGACGATACTCCGGCCCAAGAGAGAGTCCTTTTGGGTCTTAAGTGGAATGATTAGCAATGGTTTTAAACTGCGCCCCTCTGATTGGACACTCTGCCACTAGTTCATAGCAACGCTTGAGGGAGCCCCACTTCTTAGACAGTTCAAGAGCTTGAGCAAGTTGCTGCCCAAATCATCCTTCGGTTAACGCGTTACCTGATCAGACAACAAAAAGCGCGGGGCTCGCAATACCGAGCTATTCTGATCCTTTTAACTAGCCTTCTTTTTACCGTGGGTTCTTTTCAAAGACGCCGCTTTTAGCAAGGCATTCGGATCTGAAGCTGCCACCTGGAGTAAACGTCTGGCGGCGCCGGAAGGCTTCTTTTGGCCTTGCTCCCAAGACTGCACAACAGCGGGGCTCACGCCGAGATAAGCCGCAAATGCTCCCTGGCTCATATTTAAAACTTTAGTGCGAATATGCGAGATCTGAGTTTTAGATATGGCGGGCGGCAACTCGGGCATTGCGACCGTTGTTGTTTTAAGCGTAATTTTGCCTTCAGAGTGGGCAATGGCATCGGCCAAACCTTCAATAACTTCGTCGCCTATATTTCTTTTCTTTTTCATAGGTCATTCTCCCTTTAGCTTTTGCGTTAAAACACGAATTATTTTTTTCTGCTCCTCACTAATATTTTCTTTCACACGCTTGTCATAAAGCGTAAGCAGATAAACTATTTTCTTCTCTGGCAGGTCCAAATAAATCACACGATAACCACCGCTTTTACCCGAGCCATCTTTACCGACTCGGATCTTTCGTACTCCACCAGCCCCAGGGATTATGTCGCCCGCCAATGGATCTTTAAGGATTTCGTCTTGAATCCTTTTAAGAAGAGGTTTTGCGCCAATCTCCTCTATCAACCTGGTGAATATAGGAACTTCGATGAACATCCGTGCCTGCATACGGAGTAATATATCACACTTAGTAGTATAGTCAAGATCGAATTTAAATGCGCACAATTGGTTTAACTCCAGCGTTGCTCGCAGCGGCTATGTGATGATCGGTATTATCGCGGCTGCCGTCGGTGGCAAAAGCTGGCGCGGCGATTTAAGCGTGATCTATTACGCTATTGCTTACGCGATTATGACATTGGGTTCTTTCGGCATCGTGTGCATGCTCGAAAAATGCAAAGGCGAAGTGATTTTAGTGGATGACCTTCGTGGGTTAACCACTTCACGCGGGTATTGCCATCCGGGCGGGTGAGCGTGACAAGCTAAAACAGTCGAAGACGCGGTTCTGGAAGAGTTTATGCTCATCAATACTCGGGGTGGTGTGTTGGGCGCCATGGAAACTCTACAGTACCGAAGAAATGTTTAATAAAATGTGACAAAAGATGCTGCCATAGCGGTGCTCGCGTAAAACGCGACCGCCCGGCCTATTTTTTTCTGTAACAAACAGTTTCTTTAATAATTTTTTGT
>JAYUVI010000220.1:0-3722 GCA_043754135.1 Bdellovibrionales bacterium
CTCAGCTCGCGTGTGAAAAAACAAAGACACCGGTAAAATGCAATTCAGCAAAAGCAGACAGCTCTGCCGAAAAAGAATACGAGTAGAAAAAATTCGCACACGTACAGTCGGCATGAATTGTTCTCTTCTTAAGGTTGCGGTTCTTCGGGTTGTGGGTCTTCAGGTTGCGTTTCTGTCACCTGCGGAGCTGGCGGCGGTTGTAATGAGTTAAAATAAGCATGCATATCGCCATAGAGCGCTTTAAAAACCACGTGCTCGTAATCCATTTCATCGAACTCCACATCGCCGTCGTCTTCTTTACCTATCGATTCGAGCATGGCGAGCTGGCTATTGGCGGCGACGGCTTCTTTTAAAACTGCCGTTGCTACTTTGTTAAAAATATCTTGTTCAGTGTGCACTTCCATGTCGGACGCAGCCTCTACCGGGTCTCGCCTTAAACGTGATTCTGCTTCAAGATTAAGCTGCTCCCAAGGCGCATTCTCTTCACCACGAATAACGTTAAAAACCATCTTTAAACTATACGGATCAAAGTATGAAGCCCCATGCGCCGTCGAAATACTTTTAACAGTACGAATAAGCGACAACGACGAAAGCGGGATCGGCTTACCATTTGAGAGCAATTGATTTCGTGTTTTCTCGGGTAAACGCATTAAATCAAGTGCGGCCGAAAAACGCACCAGTGGCGCCATAAAACCGCGAGTTCTTTCTGACCATTCTGTGGCTGACTCAAAATGCAACACATCTTTATCGCCGCCCGCCACCGCCTGACGAGTTTCCAATGTTCTCTTATTCATAGCTAAGTGCAATGCGTTTTCCAATTTCACTATGTCGTGCTTGAGTTCGGGCGTGAATACAAATGCTAGGTCGCCCAGTCTCTCTAAAACTGTAGGGTCAAACTGAACTGAGTTCAGCTTACTGAGCTTCAGCTTAGCTTGCGCCTTTTCATCTGCGGTGCCGTATTTTAAATTACTTTCAAGAATAGCGATCTCACTTTTCGTACGATCAAGTCTCATTTGTTGCGCCGGCTTGAGCCAATTTATAGAATAGCTTTTAAATAAAAATCGATTGAGCATGGCCGGGCCTGACTGCATACCTCGTCTCTGAAAAAACTGAAGGATTTGTAAGCGAGTAGCATTACCTGTAGAAAACACCGCACGGGTTTTGGCGTTACGCCATTTACCCTGCACGTAAATGCGTCTTTCGCCCGGGTTGAGATATGACAATAAACCAGCGAAGAGGGCTGGGTTGGCGTTATTGATTTCATCGAGCATGGCATACACAGCTTCGAGCGCGCTGCCTTCGGTATTAATAATCTCGATTCCCTTTTCAATGCCTTCGCGTGTGGCGCCCCCAAAAATGTCTGCAACGGTATTCCATTCATGAATCTGTTTCACCCACACTTGATCACCCAATAGCCAGAGTATTCTAGCCGTCTTAGCCGCGCCTGGTGGGCCTAACACCAGGTGATTTTGTTTCATGATCATGGTGAGTAAGTCGGTGATAAGAGGATCTTCTTGGCCTTCAAAAATCTGGCTCGATCGCGAAATATTTTCTTGAATGGCCGCGGCGACTTCGGCCACGCGCTTTTCACCAGACTTTGTCAGGCGCGAATATAGGCCATTTTTTAATTCTAAGATGGGTTCTGCTATCGCAGCTTCTACGCATTTATCTTCTGCCAGCGCGACTTGCGTGATGCTAAATACAAACAAAAACGTTAACAAATGAGCCATGATAACTCCCGCTTTTCTAAGAAATTTTTTCTTAGCGGAGTATAACCCATTCAAAACAGGTTCTATAGAGCAGTTGTAAACGTGATAGCATTGTCTAAAGTATCGACAGCTTAAACAAATCTAAAGTCATACAAGCCAAGATTTCAGATTTCGACGGCTCTTAAACGCTCAGGCGCGAGCCCTCACTTCGCCAATATCGCGCTCACACAATCGACAAACTTGAGTTGAAACTGACCGTTTACAAAAACCAACTCCACTGCGCGACCAGCGTTTTCTTCAAGGCCTGGGCTCGTCAACACCTGAATTTGTATTTGCGCCGCCATGTGCAAAGCAAGGGCACGGATATCACTAGCGGCCATAGGGCCATGCAGTTTGTTTTTAATGAGCCAATCAGTCAATTGCACCTGGCTGTCAGCATTCATATGGACCTGAAACTTCTTCTTCGCGTGGCCCATGGGCTTTTCAAGCGCAGCTTTAAAGTGAATCTCAAAAATCCGCACACGCTCATCAACTTCGGCACGAGGGATAAACAAAATCTTGGGAAAACGTCTTAATACTGGCGCCGGGATTTCATCCTTGATCTGCTCCCGAATGGCCGCAGCATTCTCTACAACCGACTCAGTACGCGCAAAACCAATTCCGCCTCTTTGTTGACGTAGTACATAATCGCGACCTGCATTCGCTGTACCCCCCACAAATGTGTTGTCTAAGCTGCCTTCCATGGGCTCGCCATCGATAATACCGGTGAAAATATTTTCACCTAAAGATTCAAAAATCGCGTTACGCACCAATGGCTGAATTTTGTCTAGCTCGTCGATAATCAATATGCGTAAAGGTAATCGGCTCGCTTTATACACGCGCTTAAAATATTCTTCGGCAGTAGCCAAGCTACCCATGCTCACCACATGGGCGTCGCCCAAACCGAGTAAAAGCGAAGTGGCTTTTAGCATAGCGGTTTTACCTTCGCCCTCCATGCCCGTAAACATCAGGCCTCCGTAACCTACGCCGGCACTAACGCCAAAAACGAGACCGTACACGGCTTCGATCACTGCTTTCTTGGCTTCGGCTTGCCCCGAAAACTGAGCCTCAAGACCTTCGCGCACATGTTCAATCGCTTTTAATTTTTCCGCCGCATCACCATAGTACCAAGCTGGCAAACTGTATTTGGATTGCAAACCCGCGCGTACGTGATCGTCAGTCATCGGTGGTTGTGCTAAACGTGTACGCGAATAGTGGCGATCGACAATGTCGAGTACAGCACGCAAGTTCGGGTTGGTCGGATTCAATTTTTGAATTTCGAGCCACAACAGTTCGACTGTTGAAGGTGCAAGCTCAGGCCAACTTTTTTTAATTGTGAACGTTTTAACTGCGGTCATCACGTCTTCTAATTTCAGTTCTTTTAAACGAATTTCACCTACTCGGGTCGCCAGCTCTTGGTGCATCGGTTGACCAACAAAGCGGTCCCATTTGTCGATGGTCGAAGCCCCAAGAAAGCGAAACTCACCTTTTGCAATGGGCTCATAAATTGTGTCGATAATACCTTGTTTATTACTCTCGCTGCCGCCGACGCCCTCTAAACTATGCGTTGAATCGATCAAATAGATCACGCGCCCCGTTTGCGCCAATGTAACCGCGCCTTTCATGATAGCTTCAGAATCCCCCCGATAAGTCGAACCAGAATCTATTGCCCGAGGGTCTAGCGTCACAAAGTTTTGCATACGAAAATACTGGGCTAAAGATTCTGCATCGGCGTTTTCAAGCGGCTCACCCAAATAGAGTTCTTTAACAAATTGCTCGAGAGCCCAACTTTTCCCTCGGCCAGACTTTGCTAAGAGTACCGCGTTGCCCAATTGACTGCGGTTTAAAGCTTCTAAAATCTCGGGCATTAGGCTGCGGCGAAATTCGGCATCTGGGTAGTAATCGTTTGACCCCGATTTTAAAATTTTCGCACTCAAACTTGTCAATTTTTTTGCGACAACATCGGCTTTGTCC
>JAYUVI010000221.1:0-2599 GCA_043754135.1 Bdellovibrionales bacterium
AACCACCCGGGCTAGATCACTAACAAATTTAATACTGGCGCAATCGCGAAGTCTTTCCCGCAGTTGCCCGGAGTAAGCAATCGACTGTAGATGTCATGACGTAAATTCGAGTTGAACAGATCAATTAAATCATCGAGAGAGATCAGGTTGTTAAATAATTGAGAAATTGATCCAAATGATCACGAGATGAATTCAACTTGGTAAAAGATCGCGAGATCAACTTGGCGTCGATTTATTCGAAGACGGGTTAAGGATATGCAAATAGGGCCCACTCGAATCGTTGTGTTGGCCGAGCTCGTGCGAATCGCTATATAGATTCTCTTCTTCGTAGAGGCGCAAAAGAGTAACAAGGCGCTGACTTTGGGTACGAGTAAACCGTAACCATTTCTCGCAAAATGGTCGCATTGAAGGGTTACCTAACCGCAAATGTAACTTTTTGCGTTCAATTTCTTTGAGAAATTTGACCAGTTCACGTTCATGGCGACGCACTTCTTCAGCTAACTCACGCGCTTTTCTCAATTCATCACGAACATATTTCGGTTCATAAAAGTAAAGCTTAGGTCGTGTCATGGTGCCCCTTTCGGCATTTTAAATAAAAATGCAAACTTTTTTGCGAGTCACTATTCACGATCATTATTAGTAAAGATTTGCAATTTTTTTAGCAAAACTCTCTTAGCAAAACTCTCTTAGCAAAAACTAAGCAAATTTTAAGCCACATTCTGTTAGCTCTTAAATTAATAGCTGCCGCACTTTTGTTCGCTATTCGAACGGCCAAGCCGAATTTATGATCGGCTTAATTTTGTGATATGAAATTGCCTAACGCCTACAGTCGATTGCTCACTCCGGGAGAATGCCGAGATCCCTCGGGTGAACGGCAAGCAAGAGCCTAACGCAAAACATCTGCGATATGCGAAGCCTTCACGTAGACCGCGAGTTTGTGAGGGTTGTAGAAAGTGGCGTCGTTGCTCAGAACATTCGAGCCTATGCCAATGAGGTCACCTAAAACATCAAACAACGGCGAACCACTCATTCCCCAAGTCATATCGATATTCACCAATAACGGATCAGCCTCTTCACGCCATTTGTATTTTAAATTCGAACGATCTACTCGCTCACAATTGTCGACGAGGTCCCACGCTTCTATGTTCGCGACATCGTCATCATTGGTGTATGCGCAAAAGCGTTTGGCTTCGCTGTTCACAAGAGCGACACGGCCGAGCGCCACACGCTGAGTACGCGGTTCAAGTGGGTAATCGAACTGTGAGGCCCGAGCTTCGCGAATATTTAAAATAGGAAAACCCACACCGAATACCGGCTGCTTCGCTAATAAAGTTTGCGAACTGAGTTTTGCGCTCTGTTTGCGCAAAGCTGGAGTCATACCCTCGATTTCAAAAGTTGCGAGATCGAAAGACTCTAGTGTGTATGTGTGAGCGCTTGAGATCAGCTTAAAAGTTTCGTACTTGCCCGCCACTTTTACGCGTAGACGCGGCTCAATCAATAATTCACGCGAAGGTAGACAATGTTTTGCGGTGATAAAATGATCATCGAGAATTACTCCCGAACATCCGAAATGAAAACTTGTGAAAGTGATCGGCACTCGATTTGCTAAAGACGTCGCGACAGCTCTTTCAATCTCAGTACAAAATTCTGGGTTCAGTTCGCGGCTGCCCTCAGTGGCGCAATAACTAGCGAAACGACTTCTCGCTGTGGCCTCGTCGTAAGTATAATTTCGAATGTATGTAAAAGCGCCCACACTTTGCGCTGCTCGTGTAACTGTGGCCGTGCTCACGCCTAGTTGTTGCAGTCGCTCAACGGGCAATTTCGCTAACAAATAAAAACCGCCCGCGGGCTCGGTGGTGGCGTCCGAAATTTTTTGCAACTCGGTCTTAGGCGGCTCATGCGCGCAACCGATCAAAAGCAGAGTCAAAAAACAACGTTTGATTACAACGATGAATCACCTACTAAAAATCGTGAAAGTGACTTGATATCGATGGCACAGTGACCGCCCCATTGCGGGTGCCACTCCACATCGACGCCAATATCTCCCAAGCGTTTTGCAAACATCTCATTGCCCTCGTAGGCCACGTATTTGTCGTATAGTCCGGTCGCCAAATAAAACTGCGGAGCTTTATCTTTATCAAGCGAATCAATCAAGCGGAGAGGGTCTGCGGTGAGCCAGACTTTTTGCGTAGGGTAAAAAGCGCGAGCGAGACGTAACATCTCATCCACACTATCAGTGACCACATTCGGTGTCGACCGATAATAGCGCCAAGCAGCCGAGCGCTCGACAAACTGTTTAACTTCTTCAGCAGAAGCAAAGGGACTGATAACCGCCATAGGTACACAAAGCGCAGCTACTTTTGAAAAAAGATTGGTCGTCAATGAGAGTTGTAGAGAATTAAAACCGCCCATCGATTCACCGAGAATAAGTCGTCGGCCTTTAACTCCCCCTATAACTTTCTCGATTTCTGGCAAGCCTTTGTACACAAAACCTTCGTACAGACCGCTGTAAGGGCTTTCATTTTTCTTTGCTAAAATCCAAACCGGGCCAAACGATACATTCACAACAATCGGTGGTTCAACTTTTCTCTGAGCCCAC
>JAYUVI010000222.1:0-2085 GCA_043754135.1 Bdellovibrionales bacterium
GCGGGTTCTGTGAGGAGCTTACTCCTTCGAAAACGAAGGAGTAGGTTTACTCGATGTCAAACTTGCTCAACCCACTCACTACTCTGACCTTGTTCGGCGCGATTCTCGTATTTGTTGTCATCATCGTCGTTATAACCTTTGCCGTAGTAAAGTTCTACTTCGCGCGACCGCTCGAGCTACCTTCCCCGCTGTACCCCGAAGCCCAGTGGGCTGAAGTCGAAGGTTTTAAAATCCGCTACATGCAGTTTGGTGACCCGACCAAACCCGCGCTCGTCGGCATTCATGGTCTGGCGTCCTCTATGTACGTGTGGCGGTTCTTGTTACCCGACCTGAGCCGACATTATCACTTCACGATCTTCGACTTGCCCGGCTTTGGTGAGTCTGACAAACACGTCGACCAAAGTTATTCGCTTGATGATCAATGTCGACGCCTCTTCGCTTTGCTCGACCATTTGCAGATCACGTCTTGCTCGCTCATTGCGCATTCGATGGGTGCGACCATTAGCCTGGGGCTAGCGCAACTGCTGCCGCAGCGATTTGAAAAACTAATTTTGCTGGCACCGGCTCTTGACCCAGACGTTGTTAAAATTAATCCTAAACTTCTCGCGTGGTCGAGTGGGTGGCTACAAAGTTTTATTGTGACCCCACGACTCGTGCGCTGGGCTTACCCGACTATTCACTTCAAAGGTCAACAGTACGAAGAAGCTCTGCTTCACTACTATCGGCCCTACCATCGTTCGAAACCTGCGGTGATCACTTTCATCAAACACCTCGAGCTGCTGCGCGACCCACGACCCTCGCAAAAAAGTGATGTCAAAGTGCCAACTCTTCTCTTGTACAGTCGGAAAGACAACCTCTACCGCGAAAAAGCGTTGCAACGATACCTAAAAAATCACCCACATGTTGAAGCTTATGAAGTAGAAAACTCATCACATCAGATCACTGAAGATCTTGCACCCAAAGTTCTCGAACATATTCTGCGTTTTTCAGGACTGACATCCTGAATTTTTTCAGTCAGTAATTCAACTCTCGACTCGACAGACAGCTGATCGAGTCGCGTGTTTGTCAAAATTTTTTCCCTCTGATAGTCGTGAAATCAGTACTCACGTCTGACAGACTCGATCAGACAAAAAAATAGTTTTTACAGTCATGAGTCCAATTTGGCCTCTCGTCCTGTCAAGAATACGTTGGCGACGACGATATTTTGTGTGTCAAGTGAGATGAATATTTAAAATTCACCTTACTAACAAGAACACTTTGCAAAACGAAGGAGGATTTCAAGGATGATGAGCTAATTACAAGGAGTACCTTTCGGGGTTGACGCAACAATGGCTAGGATGCCGTTCTCAACTGACCCCACGAGAAAAATTTTACAAGGAGGAAAGTTATGGATTTGAAAAAATTTAAATAAAGTAAACTTAAGGAGTTTAAAATGGGAATGAGAGTATCAACAAACGTATCTGCGATAAACGCACAAAGAAATCTGATGACGAGTCAGAATAGCATGAAAGACAGTTTTGCTAAGTTATCAAGCGGTAGCCGAATCAATAAATCCGCTGATGATGCTGCTGGTTTAGCAGTGTCTGAAAACTTGAAAGCGCAAATTCGCTCGGCACGTCAAGCGAACCGCAACGCCAACGATGGTATTTCGATGGTGCAAGTGGCTGAAGGCGGCCTGAACGAGATCGGTAACATTATCATCCGTATGCGTGAATTGGGCATCCAAGCTGCATCTGATACTGTGGGTGAAAATGAACGCGGCTTCATCGACAAAGAAGTTCAGCAGCTAAAGAACGAACTTGAGCGTATCTCTAAAGTCACAACTTGGGGTCGCACAAAGCTGCTTGATGGTTCATCTCCAGCGTTCGACTTTCAAATTGGTCTTTACAATAACGATTTTGAAGATCGCATCCAGTTTGATGCAGGCAAGGCCGAAGCGACTATGGCTGCTCTGGGTTTAGATGGTCTCGATTACACGCAAAAAGAAGGCGCTCAAGAAGCTCTAGGCTTACTTGATAGCGCTCAAGTTCGTGTAAACGAAATGCGGTCAGACCTTGGTGCTCTGCAAAACAGACTTCAGTCAAC